>DATGHN010000203.1:0-3388 GCA_035308005.1 Solirubrobacteraceae bacterium | reverse complement strand
GACACCGCCGACCACAGCGTGGTCGACGCCGAGTTCGCGCCGCTCGCGGTTGATGCGCTCCTCAGGCGTGCGCGCGTCGCGGTGCACCGAGTCCGGGTAACCGGGATAGGCGTGCATCAGGACAAGCTTGCCGACGTCGTGCAGCAGTGCCGCGACGATCAGGCGATCGCGGTCGGGATAGCCGATCTCGTTGGCGAGCAGGTCGGCCGCGGCGCGCGTCGCGAGCGCGTGCAGCCGGAAGCGGTCGGGCATCGAGTCCCAGACGGCGCTGCGCTCGAAGAAGTCGAAGGTGCGGACGCGCTCGGCGAGCTGCTGGACCGCCTCGGGGCTCAGCACGCGAACGGCGTCGACGATGTTCTCGACCTTGGCGGTGCCGCGCGTGGGCAGGTCGTTGGCGACCCGCATCACGGCGACGACGAGGGCGATGTCCGACTCGACGGTCTCGACGACCTCGGCGATCGGCACGCGGTGGCCGCCGACCAGGGCGAGGAGGCGGTTGCGCGACTCGGCCAGCGCCGGGAACCCCTCGAGCGCCTCGAATGCGGCGGTCAGGCGGCGGCCGTGGCCTTCGCCGTTGCGTACGCCCTCAAGCGCTGCTGCTGGGGCGGCATCTGCCGGCACGGCCGACAGAGGTTGGTTGGCTGACATGCTGCGATTGTCCGTTCTCGTCCGTGGTCACGCGCGGCTTCCGTACCGCGCTCCGTTGTAGACACGTATCGGCAGCCGCCGCTCAGAGCGTGAGCGCCCGCTCGATGCGCGCGAGGACCTCGTCGCGGCCAAGCAGGGCGGTCGTCTCGAAGATCCCCGGCGAAACCGGGCGCCCGGCGAGCGCGACGCGCAGCGGCTGGTAGACGTCGCGCGGCTTCAAACCGCGTACGGCGACGACTCCGCCAAGCGCCGATTCGATCGAGGCCTCGTCAAAGCGCTCTACGGAGCCAAGCGCATCGCGGACCTCGGCGAGCACGTCGCGGCCCTCGGCGCCGAGCCAGCGCTCGCGTGCGGCCGGGTCATCGGCCGGGCCGTCGTAGATGAACCCACATAGCGGCCAGAACTCGGCGAGCGTCTGGAGCTTCTCGGCGCTGATCGCCGCCGCCGGCCCGAGGTCGTCGCGTCCGTAGAAGGCCGAAAGCGCCGCCGTCAGCTCCTCGAGGCTCAGCTCGCGCATGTAACGGCCGTTCATCCAGCGGAGCTTCTGCTCGTCGAACTGGGCCGGGTTGCGCTGCACGCGGGCTATGTCGAAGCGGCGGATCAGCTCCTCGGTCGAGAGGATCGTCTCGTCGTCGCCGGCTCCCCAGCCGAGCAGCGCGACGTAGTTGCGGACCGCCGCGGGAAGGTAGCCTGCCGCGCGCAGCTCCTGGACGGAGGCTGCGCCGTGTCGCTTCGACAGCTTCTTGCCGTCGGGGCCGTGCAGCAGAGGCACGTGCGCGTAGCGCGGCGCATCTACGCCGAGGGCGTCGAAAACGAGCAGCTGCTTGGCGGTGTTCGTCAGGTGGTCGTTGCCGCGGATCACGTGCGTGATCTCGAGGTCGAGGTCGTCGACGGCGACCGCGAGGTTGTAGAGCGGCGTCATATCGGCGCGGGCGATCACGAGGTCGTCCATCGAGCGGTTCGGCGAGCGAACCTCGCCGACGACGAGATCCTCGAAGGTCGTCTCGCCCTCATCGGGGACGCGCAGGCGGACCGCTCCCGCGGCCTCGTCCTCGCCGCGGAAGCCGCGGTCGTCGCCGTGGCGAGCCTTGAAAGCGGCGACGTCCTCGGTCGTCGCGGTGCTTCGGTAGGCGCGTCCGCTGTCGAGCAGGATCTGAACGACCTCGCGGTGGCGCTCCTCGAAAGCGCTCTGAAACAGAGGGCCCTCGTCCCAGTCGAGCTCGAGCCAGCGCAGCGCGTCGAGAATCTGCTCGACGTTCTCAGCGGTCGACCGCTCGCGATCGGTATCTTCGATCCGCAGCACGAAGCGCCCCCCGGCGCCGCGCGCGAGCAACCAGTTGAACAACGCCGTGCGGGCCCCGCCAATGTGCAGGGAGCCTGTCGGGGAAGGAGCGAAGCGAACTCTCATGGGGCGTGGCGGATGCTAGTGGGCGCCCACGTCTCCCCCGCGGGCGGCCTCTACCGGGCGATCGAACGCGGCAGCGAGCTCGACGCCGAGTCGATCCAGATCTTCAACCAGTCCCCCCGCGCGTGGCGTCCGACCGCCTACGGCGAGGAGGACTTCGCGCGCTTTCGCGCGGCGCTCGCGGCGAGCGCGATCGGCGGCGTCCTGATCCACGCGGTGTACCTCATCAACTGCGCGAGCGATGACCCGGAGATCGCCGCCAAGTCGGTCACCTCGCTGATCCACGCGCTCCGCCTCGGCGATGAGATCGGAGCGACGGCCGTGGTCGTCCACGGCGGGTCGGCCAAGGCCGGACCCGTTGCGCCGGCGATCAAGCGCGCCGGCGCCGTCTACGCCGAGGCGCTCGCGCAGTCGCGGAGCTGCCCGCTTCATCTGGAGAACACAGCCGGCACGGGCGGAACGCTCGGACGCTCCTTCGAGGAGCTCGCGGCGATGATCAACGCAGGCGGAGGCTCGGAGCGCCTCGGGGTCTGCCTTGACTCCTGCCATCTCCTGGCGTCGGGGTATGAGATCCGAACACCGGCGGCGCTTGGCGGAGTGCTCGACGATTTCGATCGCGCCGTCGGCGGCGACCGGCTGGGGTCGCTTCATCTCAACGACTCGGTCAATCCGCTCGGCTCAAACCGCGACCGCCACGCCAACATCGGCGAGGGCGAGCTCGGTCTCGACGGCGCGCGCGCGTTCGTCAACGAGCCGCGCTTCGCGGGGCTCACCTGCGTGCTCGAGACGCCCGGTCCGGACCGCTCGGGTCCGACCGCCGAGGAGGTCGCGCTCGTCAAGGGGCTAGTCGCGCACTGAAGGGGTGGGCGCTAGGCCCCCTTTTGTGTATAGGCGGAAGGCGGCGGCGCATCTAGGTTGAGATGCGTTGGGGCGGCAGGGATGCCGCCAAGGAAACACAGGCTGTTCACACGACCACAGGGGATGGCGTGGGGTCGACTGCGACGACTCCACGCCTTCTCTTGTTGTCGGGCCTGTGGCTCTAGGCGACCAGGCGCGCGGGGCTTCCGAGCAGATGCTCGAGCTCGGCGCGAAGGCCCGGGCTCGGCTCGACGCGGAAGTCGCTTCCGAGGCGCACGCGGCGCTCGTCGGAGAGCTCGATGACGACCTCCGAGCGGCCCGGGAAGTTGACGAGCACGCTCTTCAGCTCGGCGATCGTCGCGGCGAAGCGGCGGTCGTCGCCGAGGCGGATGCAGACCGGCCTTGCGCGAGCTGACTCGAGAGTCACCGCGCGGGCGCGGGCGATCTCCTCGGCGTCGGGGCGAAAGGGCTCGACCG
>DATGHN010000202.1:0-4551 GCA_035308005.1 Solirubrobacteraceae bacterium | reverse complement strand
GACGTCGCCAAGCGCACGCTGGCCGTGGCGGTCTACAACCACTACAAGCGCGTCCAGGCCGGCAGCAAGGACAAGGACCCGGTCGAGCTGCAGAAGTCGAACATCCTGCTGCTCGGTCCGACCGGCTGCGGCAAGACGTTGCTCGCGCAGACGCTCGCGAAGATCCTCAACGTCCCGTTTGCGATCGCCGACGCCACCGCGCTGACCGAGGCCGGCTACGTTGGCGAGGACGTCGAGAACATCCTGCTGAAGCTGATCCAGGCCGCCGACTACGACGTCAAGAAGGCCGAGACGGGGATCATCTACATCGACGAGGTCGACAAGATCGCGCGCAAGGCGGACAACCCGTCGATCACGCGCGACGTCTCCGGCGAGGGCGTCCAGCAGGCGCTGCTGAAGATCCTCGAGGGCACCTCGGCGTCGGTGCCGCCCCAGGGTGGGCGCAAGCACCCCCACCAGGAGTTCCTGACGATCGACACGACGAACATCCTCTTCATCTGCGGCGGCGCGTTCGCCAACCTCGACCGTGTAATCGAGCGGCGCATCGGCCACAAGGGAGTCGGCTTCGGCGCCGAGATCTCCTCCCGGCGCTCCAAGGACGCCGGCGAGATCTTCGAGCGCTGCCTGCCCGAGGATCTCGTTCAGTACGGGCTGATTCCCGAGTTCATCGGCCGCCTTCCCGTCATGTCGGCGGTCCACCAGCTGACCCACTCCGACCTCGTCGCGATCCTGACCGAGCCGCGCAACGCGCTCGTCAAGCAGTTCCAGCGCTTCTTCGCTTTCGACGGCATCGAGCTCGTCTTCTCAGACGACGCGCTGGTGGCCGTCGCCGAGCGCGCGCTCGAGCGCGAAACCGGCGCGCGCGGGCTGCGCTCGATCATCGAGGAGGTCCTGCTCGAGGTCCAATTCGAGCTGCCCTCGCGCCGCGACGTCAAGAAGTGCGTCGTCACCCTCGAGACGGTTGAGCGCAACCTCCCGCCGACGCTCGTCACCGAGGCCGTGGCCGACGAGCCCTCGGCCGGCGAAAGCCTCGAAGAGACCGGCTGATCCGGTCGCCCGCGCGGGCGACCGTAGACTTGGCGGGCACATGCAGGCAATGGCAAAGGCGGCCGATCTCGACGAGTTGCGGGCGCGCAAACGCTTCGAACCGGGGGCTGTCGAGCCTGCGCTGATGCGCGAGTGGCTCGACTCGGGCCTGTTTCATCCGGCGCCCGAGGGAGACGCCTCCGAGAACTACTCGATCGCAATCCCGCCGCCCAACATCACGGGTGCGCTGCATATGGGGCACGCGCTCAACGGCGCCATCCAGGACGCGCTGATCCGCTTCCACCGCATGGGCGGCCGGCGCACGCGCTGGATCTTCGGCACCGACCACGCAAGCATCGCCACCCAGCGCCAGGTCGAGAAGGAGCTGCTCAGCCTCGGCACGAGCCGCGAGGCGCTCGGCCGCGAGGGCTTTCTCGAGCGCACCTGGTCCTGGCGCGAGCGCTACGGAGCGACGATCGTCGAGCAGTACAAGCGCCTCGGCGCGTCCTGCGACTACGCCGACGAGCGCTTCACGATGGACTCCGCCTACGCGGACGCCGTGACGCGGGTCTTCGTCGCGCTCTTCGAGCGCGGCTACATCCACCGCGACCACTACATGGTCAACTGGGATCCCGGCAGCGGCTCGGCGATCTCGGACCTCGAGGTCGAGGAGCGCGAGGAGGTCGATACCCTCTACCGGATCGCCTACCCGCTCGCCGACGGATCGGGCGAGATCGTCGTTGCGACCGTGCGTCCCGAGACGATGCTCGCCGACAGCGCGATCGCGGTGCGCCCGGGCGACGAGCGCTACGCGGCGCTCGTCGGGAGCGAGGCGATCCTGCCGCTGGTCGGGCGGCGGCTGCCTGTCATCACCGATGAGTACGTCAAGCCCGACTTCGGCAGCGGTGCGCTGAAGGTCACACCCGGCCACGACCCCAACGACTTCGAGATCGGTCGCCGCCACGGTCTCGAGCAGCACTCAGTGATTGGCGAGGACGGGCGCATGACCGCGGAGGCGGGGGAGGCGTTCGCCGGTCTGACGGTGGCCGAGGCGCGCGCGGCCGTGGTCGCCGCGCTCGAGCGCGAAGGAGCGCTGCGCGGAAGCGAGCCGTACACGCACGCGGTCCCCTACTCGCACCGCTCGGGCGAGCGGATCGAGCCGCTGATCTCGCTGCAGTGGTTCATGCGCATGGACGAGCTCGCGCAGCCGGCGGTCGACGCCGTGCGCGACGGCCGCGTCCGCTTTCATCCCGAGCGCTGGGCGGCCGTGTACCTGGACTGGATGGAGAACATCCGCCCCTGGTGCGTTTCGCGCCAGCTTTGGTGGGGCCATCGGCTGCCGGTCTACTACTGCGACGCCTGCGCCGAGACCTACGTCGCGCGTGAGCCCCCGCAGCGCTGCGGGGCGTGCGACGGCCCGCTGCGCCAGGACGAGGACGTACTCGACACCTGGTTCTCGAGTGCGCTGTGGCCCTTCGCGACGCTCGGCTGGCCCGAACAGACGGACGCGCTGCGGGCCTTCTACCCGACCGATGTCGTCGTCACGGCGCGCGAGATCATCTTCCTGTGGGTCGCACGGATGATCATGATGGGGCTCGAGTTCGCCGGTGACGTCCCGTTCTCGGACGTCTACGTGCACGCCGTGATCCAGGCACCCGACGGCCGCCGCATGTCGAAGTCGCTCGGGACGGGCATCGACCCCCTCGAGGAGATCGACCGCACCGGCGCCGACGCGGTCCGCTTCGGGATGCTCGCGATGTCCTCGACGCAGGACGTCCGCTACAGCGCCGAGAAGATCGAGCAGGGCGAGCGGCTCGCCAACAAGCTGTTCAACGCCGCGCGCTTCGTGATCCTCGGGATCGGCGAGCGCGGCGGCGAGGCCGCGCCGCGGCCATCGGCGATCGAGGACCGCTGGATCCTCTCGCGCCTCGGGCGCTTCGAGCAGGAGGTCGCCGAGCGGATCGCCGCCTATGACTTCCCGCGCCTGGCGCTGGCGCTCTACGACTTCATCTACGGCGAGCTCTGCGACTGGTACATCGAGTTGGTCAAGCCGCGGCTGGGCGAGCCCGATCTCGACGCGACGTTGCGCCACGTCCTGCGCCGCACGCTCCTGCTCGCCCATCCGGTGATGCCGTTCGTGACCGAGGAGCTGTGGCGCTACGTGCGGGAGGACGGCGACGGGCTGTTGGCCGGCGCGACGCGAGGGCCCGCCGAGCCGCGCCTCGACGATGAGGCCGAGGCGGCGCTCAGCCGAGTGATGGCGGCGACGCAGGCGATCCGCAACTGGCGCGAGCAGGTCGCCGTCAAACCGGGCGTCACGCTTGCCGCGCGTGTCGAGGCCGCGGGGTATGAGGGCGAGGTCGCGCCGCTGCTGGCGCGCATCGCACGTCTGCAGCTCGACGGGGATGGCGAGGCCGTCGCGCACGTGGCGATTCCCGGTGGCGCTGTCGCGATCCTCGAGGGCGTGGATCTCGGTGCTCACGCCGAGCGCCAGGAGCGAGAGCGGACCCGTCTGTTGGGCGAAATCGAGCGTCTGCGGGGCAAGCTCGCAAACGACGCCTTCGTCAAGAACGCCCCGCCCGAGGTGGTCGAGCGCGAGCGGGCCAAGCTGGCGGTGCTCGAGGCCGAGCTTGAGGATCTCCGGTGACGCTCCCCGAGCCGCGCGAGGACTGGAGCGCCGAGGAAGCCGAAAGCTGGCTGCTGGCCCGCGAGCGCTTCGGGATGCGCTTCGGCCTCGATCGCATGCACCGGCTGCTCAACGTGCTCGGGCTGCCGCGCGTCTCCTACCCGACCGTCCACGTGGTCGGGACCAACGGAAAGTCATCGACGACGCGCATGATCGCGGCGCTCCTCACGCGCGAAGGCCTTCGCGCCGGCTGCTACACCTCGCCGCACCTGCTGAGCTACCGCGAGCGCACCCAAATCGACGGCGTCGAGATCGCGCCCGAGCGCTTCGCAAAGGCGATCGCGCGCGTGATCCACGCCTCCGAGCTCGTCGACCGCACGGCCGCCGACGAGGGCGATGTCGTCACCCAGTTCGAGCTCCTGACGGCCGCTGCACTGTGTGAGTTCGAAGGAGCCGAGGTCGACGTGGCCGTCCTCGAGGCCGGCCTTGGCGGTCGCTTCGACGCGACCAACGTCGTCGACTCGCGCGTCGCCGTCCTGACCAACGTCGGGCTCGAGCACACTCGCTACCTTGGCCCAACCGTGGCCGACATCGCCGGCGAGAAGCTCGACGTCGTGCGGCGCGACTCGACGCTCGTCGTCGGCGCCGGGATCGAGGCCGACGCCCTCGCGCTGGCGCGGCGGACAGCGGCTGAACGCGGGGCGGCGCTGCTGCTCGCGCCCGAGGACGTGACGGTTGAGCTTCGCGCCGGCGGCGGCTATCAGCGGCGCAACTTCGCGGCGGCGCTCGCCGCGGCGGAGGCCTTCCTCGGACGCGACCTCGACGCCGACGGTGTCGCCGAGGTCGCCGGCGCGATCGTCGTGCCGGGCCGCTTCCAGGACCTCGACGGCACGCCCGTC
>DATGHN010000201.1:0-15095 GCA_035308005.1 Solirubrobacteraceae bacterium | reverse complement strand
ATCGTCTCGGCGATCTCGTTCTGACGCTCGATGATCAGGTCAGCCGCGCGCGACAGCGCGGCGCGCCGGGCGCCGGGCCCGCTCGCGTGCCACGCCGGGAAGGCGGCGTAGGCGGCCTCAACCGCTGCACGCGCGTCTTCGCGCCCAGCCGCCGTCGCGTTGCTGGCGGTCGAGCCGGTGAAGGGGTTGATCCGCTCGAACGAATTGCCGGCGGCCGCGGCGCGCCACTCGCCGCCGATCAGGAGCTGCTGCTCCGCCATCTCAGTGGTTGCCATCTGTGTGCCTTTCGGGTCAGACGCTGAGGCCGCCGTCGGCGGCGATCGTCGCGCCGGTGATGAAGGAGCTCTCGTCGCTTGCCAGGAACACCACGATATGCGCGATCTCCTCGGCTGTCGCGTGACGTCCGAGCGGGATCATCTGGTCGAAGACCTTCGCCGCCTCGGCAGCCGAGGCGCCGATCGCCTCGACCTCGATCGCGGTCTGGAAGCCGTTGTCCACCGGCCCCGGGTGCAGCGAGTTCACGCGGATCCCGCGCCCCGCCATCTCCTTGGCGGCCGTGCGCATCAGGCCGACGACCGCGTGCTTGGAGGTCGCATAGCCGGCGATGCCGCGGTCGGAGGTCAGGCCGACGACGCTCGAGTTGATGATCAGGCTGCCGCCCGGGCGCATCACGGCGAGCGTGTGCTTGGCGACGAGGAACGGCCCGATCACGTTGACGCGCAGGACGCGCTCGAAGACGTCGTCGGGGTATTCGCTGACGGGCGCGACGACGCCGAAGACGCCGGCGTTGGCGAATGCCACGTCGAGGCCGCCGAAGCGCTCGACCGCGGCGGCGACCGCGGCTGCTACGGCCGCGCCGTCGGTCGTGTCGGCTACCGCGTGAGCGGCGCGCTCGGATCCGATCTCTGCGACGGCGGCCTCGAGGGCGCCCTCGTCGAGGTCGGTCAGGAAGACGTTCGCTCCCTCGCTCGCGAGAGCGCGCGCGCTGGCCAGGCCGATGCTGCCGGCGGCGCCGGTGATGAAGGCGGTCTTGCCGGCGAGACGGCTCATGCGCTGACCGCGACCTCGAGGACCAGCGGCTCCTCGCGGAAGGCGAGCGACGGCACGATCTCATCGAGCGCGCCGATCAGCTCGTCGTGGGTGGCGATCCGGCGCGACGGGCAGCCGAGCCCGTCGGCGAGCGTCGCGATACTGACGCCTGGGAATCCGGGCCATGCGCCCTCGCCGCCGGCCGCGCGGGCCAACTCGTCCATAATCGCGTACCTGCCGTTGGCGAGCACGATCACGAGCAGGCCGACACCGTAGCGGGCGGCGGTCCAGAGGGCGTGTATCGCATAGAGCGCCGAGCCGTCGCCGAGCACGGCGACGACCGGACGACCGGGCGAGCCCATGCGCAGCCCGACCGAGCCCGAGAGGCCGAAGCCGAGCCCGCCGTTGGCGTTGCTGACGACCCCCATCGGCATCCGCGCGGCGATCCGCTCGAGCAGCTCGGGGCGGCTGGACGGGCACTCCTCGACGACGATCGAGTCCGCCGGAACGCGTTCGGCGAGAGCGGCGAGGACGTGTCCCGGCAGCAGCGCCTCGGCGGGCGCGGGCGGCGGCGGAACCGCCGGCGCTGCATGAAGGCGCGGGGCTGCGCGATCGAACTCGCGCTGGTCGAGCAGCTGCGCGACGGCCGTCGCAAGCGCCCCCGGGGGGCCGAGCAGCGCGAGCGCGGCTGCGCTTCGGTGCAGCTGTTCGGCGTCGGCGCTGACGACGGCGATCCGCGTGCTGTCCTCGACGTAGGCGCCGGGCTCATACATGTAGAGGCGGAACGCCCCGGCGCCGAGGACGATCACGAGGTCGTGGGGGGCCAGCGTGGAGCGCATCCGCGAGCGCTGCCACGGCAGATGTCCGGCCCACAGCGGATGGTCCTGCGGGAATCCGGCGCGATCGCTGAAGGCCTCCTGCCAGACGGGTGCTCCGAGGCGCTCGGCTAGCGCCACCGTGCCGGCCCAGCCCGCCTCGCTGTCGCAGCCCGCGCCGACGACGAGGGCCGGGCTGCGGGCATCGGCGATCAGATCGGCCAGCGCGGCCGCGGCGGCAGGATCGGCCGAGGCGGCGAGCACGAGGCGCTCGGGGGCGCCGGCAGCGTGCGGGTCGGCCTCCTGCTCCCAGTCTCCCATCGGCGCGATCACCAGCGCCGGCCCGCTGGCGGTGGTCGCCTCGTGCCAGGCGCGCGCGATCGCGCCGGGAAGGTCCTGGGCGCGCGCCGGGGTGGTGCTCCAGACGGGGTAGCTGCCCGCCAGGCGGTCGAGGTCGCGGCCCGCGAGGAACGGCGCCATCGCCAGCTGGGCGCGATCCTGCTGGCCGACGACGATCACCAGCGGAGCGTGCGAGTCGCGTGCGGCGGCGATCGCGTTGCCGGCGTGGCCGAGCCCCGGGGCGGTGTGAAGGTTTACGAACGCCGGTCGGCCGGTGGCCAGGGCATAGCCGGTCGCGATGCCGACGACCGAGCCCTCGTGCAGCGCGAGGACGAATTCGAAGTCGCCGGGGAGGTCTGTGAGCAGCGGGATCTCCGTCGACCCCGGGTTGCCGAAGATGCGTGTCAGGCCGTGGCGGCGCAGGACCTCGAAGGTGTGGTCGCGAACGGTTGGCAGGCCGCTGATCATATGGTCAAGATTGCGCGGCCGAACAGCTCGCGCCCGGCGGCGGCCGCGTGCGCCGCGGCAACCTCGCGCAGCGGGAAACGGTGGCAGACCGGGGGCGGGGGGAGCCTGCCGTCGGCAACCGCGGCGAAGACCTCGCGAATCGCCTCGACGCTGGCCCCGGTGTCGCCGATCACGCTGAGGCGGCGGCGGTACAGGCGCCGGACGTCGAGTGAGACGACGCCACCCCCGTGGGCGCCGCAGGTGACGAGGCGGCCGTAGGGAGCAAGAGTGCCCAGGGCCTCCTCGAACAGGCCTGGCGAGGAGATGTTCTCGAATACGACGCCGACATCGGCGATCCCCTCCGCCCAGCCCGGTCGGCTGTAGCTGACGGTCTCATCGGCGCCAAGCAGCGCCCGCACCCGTTCGAGCTTGACCTCGCTCGAGGCGGCCGCGATGACGTGCGCGCCCAGTGCCCGCGCGATGAGCACGCCGGCGATGCCGAGCCCGCCGGCCGCGCCCATCACCAGGACGCGCTCGCCAGGCGTTACGCGCGCCCGGCGCGACAGCAGGTTCCAGGCGACCGGGTAGCTGACGGCCATCGCCGCCGCCTCTTCGAAGCTGACGCCGTCGGGGATCGGCTCGACCGTCCCCTGGGGCACCGCGACGCGCTCGGCGTCGCCGCCATCGACGTGGACGCCGACGACGCGGTGATCAACGCAGGCGTGCGTTTCGCCGGCCAGACAGGGTCCGCAGGCACCGCAGAAGAGCGTGCTGGTACAGACGACGCGGTCGCCGGGCGCAAAGCGCGACACCGCCGAGCCGACCTCGAGGACGACGCCGGCGGGGTCCGAGCCGGGGATCCGAGGCAGCTTGGCGTGGAAGTCGGCGCCCCGGGCGCGGGCCTCGACATCCAGCGTGCGCCCGACGGTGACCGCCCGAACGGCGATCAGCACCTCGTCGGCGGCGGGGCTGGGGTCGGGCCACTCCTCTAGTTCGAGGACCTCGGGACCCCCGGTGCGGCGGACGACGACGGCCAACATCCTATAGACTTGGTCGCCGCGGCTGGGTCTTCGAGCTGCTCTCCGCCCAGCTGGTGACGATCTCCAGGGCGAGCCTGATCCCGCCGCTCTCCGCGTCCGGGGCAAGATGAGCGAGGACGGTCAGCGCCGAGCGCGACAGGTGGCGTGCCAGCAGCGCCGCCGCATCGGCTGCGCGCGCCTGCGCCGAGGCCTCGAGGATCGCCTGGTGCTCCGCTTCGCCGATCGACCAGGCGCTCGGCTGCTGTCCGAGCACCGACATGCGCCGATAGCGATCGCTACGCGCCGAGAGCGTTGCGAGCTGCCCCTGCAGCTGCGTGCCGGCGTGGGCGACGAGGCCGGCGTGGAAGGCGAGATGGGCTTCCTCCCAGCGCGGGAAGTCGGTCGCGTCGCCCCACTCGCGCATCTCCGCCAAACACGCGTCGAGCGCCGCGATGTCGGCCTCTTCGAGGCGCGGCGCCGAGGTAGCGATCGCGAAGGACTCGAGCAGGATCCGCTGGCTGTAGACGCTGACGAGATCCTGCGGGTCAAACGCAGGGATGCGCGGGCTGCGATTGCGGCGCGACTCGACGAGGCCCTCTGCTTCGAGCTGGCGAAGCGCTTCGCGAAGCGGCGTCGTCGACACGCCGAGCCGTCGTGCGAGGCCGACCTGCGAGAGCTCGCTGCCGGGGGCGAGCTCGCCGGTGACGATCAGCGAACGCAGCTCTTCGAGCGCGGTCGTGACCGCGTCGCGGTCGGCCGCGGGGTCATCCGGGGAGGCGGCTGAATCGGCCTTTTGCGGCACGGCATCGGGAAACTCTATAGATGCGCAGGCTCGCTCGCCATGTCTGCGATGTCCTCGTGATCCTATAGAGTGCGGCGCGTGCCGCCGGTGCGCCTCGCCACGCTCTCGATCGACGGGGCGCCTGTGGCGGCCGTCGTCGACGGCGACGCGGCACACCCGCTGACCGGCGTCGCGTCGCTGCGTGAACTGCTCGGCGACCTCGACGGTGCGCTCGAGCGGATCGAGGCCGACCTCACCGCCGGGCGCCTCGGCGGCGCGCTTGCGCTCGACACCGTCGACTTCCTACCGCCCCTCGGCGATCCGCCGCATCTGTACATGGCGGGCGCAAACTACGCCGACCATGCCCGCGAGATGGGCCGCCTGGGGCCCGATGACGCGGTACCGCGGCCTGCTGCCGGCCCGTTCTTCTTTTTGCGCCCGACGAGCAGCATGACGGGACACCGCACGCCCGTGATTCGGCCGGCCAGCGTGTCACGACTCGACTGGGAGGTCGAGCTGGCCGCAGTGATCGGCCGCCGCGCCCACCGCGTGAGCGAATCCGAAGCGCTGCGCCACGTTGTTGCTTACACGATCGCCAACGACGTCTCCGCGCGCGACAGCTTCGTTCGCGACGGTCCCACCGGCCCGATGACCTACGACTGGCTGGGTCAGAAGGGCTGGCACACCTCGTGCCCGTGCGGGCCGTGGCTGATGCCGGCGCGCGACTGCCCCGACCCGCAGGACCTGACGCTACGCCTGTCGGTCAACGGTGAGCTGATGCAGGACTCGAGCACTTCGCAGATGATCTTCTCGCTCGCAGAGCAGATCGCCCACCTGAGCGCGATAGTTCCGCTTGTGCCCGGCGACATCATCAGCACCGGAACCTGCGCCGGGGTCGGCGCGGGGCGCGGACGGTTCCTCGAGGGCGGCGACCTGATGGTCGCCGAGATCGAGCGGATCGGCCGGCTCGAGAACCCGGTCGTCGATGAGGCGGAGCGCTCCGCCGCGCCGGCTGGCACGGCAGTCGGGCAGGCCGGTTAGGCGCGGGGGCGACCCGCCATCGAGCTGCACGTCAACGGCCGGACGCACGAAGTGGCGGCGGCCGAGGATACGCCGCTCCTGCTGGTGCTCCGTAACGAGCTCGGCCTGCGCGCGGCCAAGCACGGCTGCGGGCTGGAGCAATGCCGCGTCTGCACCGTGCTCGTCGACGGCGAGCCGGTGCCGTCGTGCGTCGCGCCTGTCGCGAGCTTCGCCGGGCGCGAGATCGTCACGCTCGAGGGCCTCGGAACGCCAGAGCAGCCTCATCCTCTGCAGCGCGCGTTTCTCGCGGAGAGCGCCGCGCAGTGCGGCTACTGCATCCCGGCGATCATCCTGACGGCGAAGGCTCTGCTCGACTCCAATCCCACACCGAGCGACGCCGAGATCCGCGCCGCCCTCGAGCCGCACCTGTGCCGCTGCGGGACACACCCGCGGATTCTCGCCGCCGTGCGCCGGGCGGCCGCCGAGGCGTCGCTGTGATTTCACCGAGCCTCGAGCAGAACCCGAGCCTCGACGACTGGATCGAGGTCGCCAGCGACGGCAACATCACGCTCCGAACCGGCAAGGCCGAGCTCGGACAGGGCCTGAAGGGCGCGATTGCACGGATTGGCGCCGAGGAGCTCGACGTATCGCTCGGGCGGATCCGTGTCGAGACCGCGGACACCGCGCGAGGGCCGGACGAGGGCCTGACCGCCGGAAGTCGCTCGATGCCCGACAGCGGCCGGGCGATGCGCCAGGCGGCGGCCTCCGCTCGCGCCCACCTGCTCGCGCTGGCCGCCGCCGAGCTCGGCGCCGAGGCGAACGAGTTGACCGTCGTCGACGGGACGGTGTCGGCGGGTGGACGCAGCGTCACCTATTGGGACCTCCTCGGAGGGCGCCGCTTCGAAGTCGACGTCGATGGCGCCGCGCAGCCCAAGCAACCCGAGGAGCTGACGCTGCTCGGGCGGCCCGGTCCGCGCATCGACATGCTCGGGCTCGTGACGGGGACGACCGCGTTCGTCCAGGACCTCGCCGTCGAGGGGATGCTGCACGCGCGCGTAGTTCGCCCGCCGGGCCCGCAGTCGACGCTCGCCTCGGTCGATCTCGACGCGGTGCGCGCCCTGCCGGGGGTCATCGCCGTGACCGCCGACGGGAGCTTCCTCGGTGTCATCGCCGAGCGCGAGGAGCAGGCGCTGCGCGCGCGGGACGCGCTCGCTCGCCGCGCGCGCTGGGAGACGCCGGAGTGTCTCCCGGCCGACATCCACGCCTGGCTGCTCGAGCAGGAGCCGCAGAGCTTTCTGCTCGTAGACGGGATCCCCGTTCCGGATCCCTGCGCGCCGACCGAGCCGCCGAGCGGCGCGGCGGCGACGGTTCACGCGAGCTACACGCGGCCGCTTCTGATGCACGCTGCAATCGGTCCGTCCGCGGCGCTCGCGCAGTGGTCCGCAGACGGCGCCCGGCTCGAAGTCCATAGCCATTCGCAGGGCGTCTCGCCGCTTCGCGATTCGCTCGCCGAGGTGCTCTCGATGGCGCCTGAAAGGGTTCGCGTCAAGCACGTCGTCGGTCCCGGCTGTTACGGGCACAACGGCGCGGACGATGCGGCGCTCGACGCGGCGCTACTGGCGCGCGCCGTTCCCGGACGTCCGGTTCTCCTCAAGTGGACGCGCGAGGACGAGCACGCCTGGGAGCCATACGGGCCTGCGATGGTGGTCCAGGCGCGGGCGAGCATCGGCTCGGAGGGCGAGCTGCTCGACTGGAGCGCCGACGTCTGGAGCACGCCCCACAGCGCGCGGCCGATCCCCCACCCGGGCACGAGCCGGCTGCTGGCCGCAGGTCACCTCGCAAACCCGCTGCCGCGCAACATGTCCACGCCGATGCTCAACAAGGCCGGGGGCATCCACCGTAACGCCGACCCGCTCTATTCGATCGCGACGCGCCGCGTCGCCAAGCGCTTCGTCTCGGGTCTGCCGCTTCGCACCTCATCGCTACGCGCGCTCGGCGCCTTCGCGAACGTGTTCGCGATCGAGTCGCTGATCGATGAGCTCGCCGCCGCGGTGAACCTCGATCCGCTCGACGTGCGGCTGCGAAACCTCGATGACGCGCGCGCACGCGCGGTGCTCAAGGCGGTCGCCGAGCAGGGCGGCTGGGCCGGTCGCGAGCGCGACCAGGAGGGGCGCGGCAGCGGCCTTGGCTTCGCTCGTTACAAGAACAGCGACTGCTACGCCGCGGTTCTGGTCGAGGCCTCAGTCGATGACGCGACGTCCGAGATCGCCCTCGAGCGAGCCGTCATCGCCGCCGACGCCGGCCAGATCGTCGACCCGGTTGGGCTGATCAACCAGCTCGAGGGCGGCTTCGTCCAGGCCGCAAGCTGGACGCTCAAGGAGTGCGTCACCTTCGACGCGGCCCGCGTCACGAGCACCGACTGGGAGAGCTATCCGATCCTCCGCTTCAGCGAGGTCCCGGCGATCGAGACCGTGCTGATCGACCGTCCGGGCGAGCCCTACCTGGGGGCTGGGGAGGCAACGCAGGGACCGACGGCAGCGGCGATCGCCAACGCCCTCTGGGCCGCGGTCGGGCTGCGGCTGCGCGAACTTCCCTTCACGCCCGCGCGGGTTCAGAAGGCGGCGCTCGGCTGAGCGCTCACTCAGGCGGGTCGTGCCAGTCGGCGGCGCCGAGCTTCCAGTAGCCGGTGACGCGCGAGAACTCCTGCGGCAGCCCGCGCTCGGTCCGCAGATGGGAGCGCAGGCGCCGCGCCGTATCGGCTTCCGCGGCGACCCACGCGTAGCCGTCGCCGTCGAGTGAAAGAGAGGCGATCGCATCGTCGAGAAGGCGCGTAGAGCCCGCCGGCGCATCGGCGCGCTCGAGCCAGGTCAGGTCCAGTTCGGCGTCCGTCTCGAAGCCGAAGCGCTCGCGCGGCGATGCGATCTCGACGATCACGATCGCCGTGGCGCTCGCCGGAAGCTCCTCGAGGCGGCGGGCGATCGCCGGGATCGCCGTTTCGTCGCCGGCCAGCAGGTACCAGTCGAAGTCGTCCGAGACGACGCGCGAACCGCGCGGTCCGCCCTGGCCGATGACATCGCCGGCCTCCGCGCTGCGCGCCCAGCTCGCGGCCGGCCCGTCCCCGTGCAGGACGAAATCGACGACGAGGCTGGCGGAGTCAAAGCGCCGCGGTGTGTAGTCGCGCGCTGCCGGCCGCGGCTCGTCCTCGGGCCATTGCAGTCCGCTCGGGCCACCGCTAGCCGGGACGGGCAGGCGACCGCCGCGGGCCGGAAAGAACAGCTTCACATGGTCGTCGGCGCCGGCCGAGCGGAAGTCCTCGAGGTCGCCCTCGAGGAGGACGCGACGCAGCGCCGGCGTCAGCTCCTCGGTTGCCGCGACGGTCAGCAGCCGAAAGCGGGATTCGTGGCGGACGCGCTCTACCGACGGCACGTACAGACTCTATAGAGTTGGCTTTCCGTCCCTGGAGCGAGGAGGAAGCGATGTCGGAGTTCATCAGGCGCCCCGCACACGTGGCTCTGCGGGTGCCCGACCTCGAGGCCTCGGTCGCCTGGGCGACGACCGTAATGGGACTGCGCGAGACCCGCCGCGACGGCGCCACGTCGTATCTCACACACGGCGACTGCCATCACTCGCTGATGTACACCGCCTCCGATCGCAGCGAGCTCGACCACATCGCGCTCGAGGCCCACGACGAGCGTGCCCTCGACGCGCTCGCGGCGAACCTCGCCGCTGCCGACGTGCCGCTGTTCTCCGACACCCCGCAGGAGCACGGGATCTCCCGCGCGATTCGCTTCGCGACGCCGGGCGGGCACGTCGTCGAGGTCTTCACCGGCATGGAGGACGCAGGCCCGTGGCACACCGGCCGGGGCATCCAGCCGCGCAAGTTCTCGCACCCGATGCTGACCGCCGAGGACACCGCGCCCACCGTCGCCTTCCTGATCGACGTGCTCGGCTTCCGCCTGTCCGATGACGTCGGCGACGGCACGCTCGTGTTCACGCGCTGCAACCCCGACCATCACGGCGTCGGCGTCGGGCGCGGTCCGCGCAGCGGCCTCAACCACTACGCCTGGGAGGTCGCGAGCCTCGCCGCGATCGGCGAGCTCGGCGATGTGCTCGACCGAAACGGCGGCCGCTTCATCTGGGGCCCCGGCCGCCACGGCGCGGGGCGCAACATCTACAGCTACCACTTCGACCCCGCCGGGGCGATCGTCGAGTACTGCGCGGAGATGTATCGCGTCTGGGACGAGGCGGCGTATGAGCCCGGGCGCTGGACCCTTGACGACCCGCGGTTCGCGAACATGTGGGGGCCGGGCCCGCCGATCGAGATGATGGAGACCGCCACTCCGCAGGCCTAGTGGGGCTTGTCGATGTAGACGCGCAGGCTCTCGGTGAGCCCGGCCGCGTTGCGGTGGATGATCGCCAGCGACGGGACCAGGTGCGAGTGGCCGTCTGGGTAGGTGTAATGGACGTCGAACTCGAGGATCGTGTCGGCGCCGGATTGCCAGCAGTTGACGATCGTGTGCGCCATCGCGTGCTCGGCGTGACCGGCCGCGAGCGCGTCGCGGACGGCTGCGCGCCCGCGCACCGGCGGGTGCGACGCGAAGCGCAGCTCGACGTCCTCGCTGAACTCCTCGATGTAGCGATCGACCTCGGCGGCGTCGACGAGGGCGTAGTGCTCGCGGACCCATTCGGGGACCGACGCGGCCGCGGGGCGAGGAGTCTCGGACACAGCGCGAGACACTACTATCGCCGCGTGAGCGACCTCCGGCGATCCGCGTGAGCGACGCGGCCCCGACCGCCCGCGCGCGCGAGCTGGTGCGCGGCGGCTACGACATGCACGTCCACATCGCACCGGACGTCGTCGAGCGCAAGATTTCAGACGTTGCCCTCGCGGAGCGCTGCGCGGAGCTCGGCCTGGCCGGCTTCCAGCTCAAGTCGCACTACACCTCGACGGCCGAGCGCGCTCGCGCCGTCAGCGAGGCAAACGGCGGGGCCGTGCGCGTGCTCGGCGCGATCACGCTGAACCGCGCGGTCGGCGGACTCAATGCGCTGGCCGTCGAGATCGCAGCCCGCGAGGGCGCGCGCACCGTCTGGTTTCCGACAGTCAACTCGGTCAACGAGCAGCACGAGGTGCACCCGGCGCCGCCGGGCGCGAAGCTGCCGGTCTGGGTCAAGTTCGAGCTCGAGCTGCGCGAGGCCGGGCACGATGTCGAGCCGGTCGCCGTCGTCGGCGCGGACGGCGAGCTGCTCGAGGAGGCGCGGGCGGTGCTCGAGGTGATCGCGCGCCATGACATGGTGCTCGCGACCGGCCACCTCTCGCGCGATGAGATCTTCACGCTCCTCGACGGCGCCTTCGACGCCGGCGTGCGGACCGTCGTCGTCACCCACCCGGAGTTCCCGTCGCAGTCGATCTCGATCGCCGACCAGCTCGCGCTCGCTGAGCGCGGCGCACTGCTCGAGCGCTGTTTCACGACGCCGCACACCGGCAAGGTCTCCTGGGATCTGATCTGCGAGGCCTCGCGCGAGGTCGGAGCGCAGAGCACGGTTCTCTCGAGCGACCTGGGCCAGGTGTTCAATCCGCCGGTCGAGGATGGCCTGGCCCTGATGGCCGACCGCTTTCTCGAGGCCGGCTTCAGCGAGGACGAGGTGATCACGATGGCTGTGACCAACACACGCAGGCTCGCGGGGGAGACGTCGTGAGCCGCCGGATCCAGGTCATCGGCGCGCACTCGGCCGACTTCATCTGGCGTGCCGGCGGGGCGATCGCCGTGGCGACCGCAGCCGGCGGGGTGGCCGAGGTCATCGCGCTGAGCTACGGCGAGCGCGGCGAGTCGGGCGAGCTGTGGAAGGTGGAGGGCCAGACCGTCGAGAACGTCAAGAAGATCCGCCACGCGGAGGCCGAGGCGGCTGCCGCCCACCTCGGGGCGACCTTCCGCTGCCTCGACCTCGGCGACTACCCGCTCCAGGTCGGCGGAGCGGAACTGCTCGTGATCGCCGAGGTGATCCGCGAGTTCGCCCCCGACGTCCTCGTCACGCACACCGACACCGATCCCTTCAACCCCGACCATCCCGTCGCCTACGCGGCGGTCGACCGCGCGCGCTCACTCGCCGCCGGGGCCGGCGTCCAGTCGGCCTTCGCGACGATCAAGCCGCCCGCGCTCTTCCTCTTCGAGCCCCACCAGCCGGAGCTGTGCAACTTCACGCCGAACACGTTCGTCGACATCACCGCCGTGATCGAGAAGAAGCTCGCGGCGATGGGCGAGATGAAGGCCCAGGCCTACCTGCAGACCTACTACGAGCAGCGGGCCGCCCAGCGCGGGAACCACGCGCGACGCGGAGCCGGGGCCGCCGACGTGCAGTACGCCGAGGCCTTCCAGCGGATGATCCCGCAGGTCGTCAGCGAGCTTTAGCGCGCTAGAGGCGGCTGATGTACCAGAAGCCGCGAATGTCGGCCAGGGTCAGCGCCCTGGGGTGCCCGAAGTAGGCGGCGACGTCGCCGAAGCGGCTGGTCACCGACGACCAGCGGACCGTCGCACTCGAGCCGTGGAGCGCGACCGCGCCGACAGCGACGGTCGCGAGCTCGCGGCGCAGCGCGGCGCTCAGCTGGCCCCCGGTCAGTGAGACGACCTGGTCGCAGGAGTTGATCCCGAAGTTCCCAAGCTCCGGGCCGATCGTCGCGATCACGCTCGCGCTGCCGCTGACGGTGAGGCCCTCGCAGGCGACCTTTCCGTTTCCGACCG
This sequence comes from Solirubrobacteraceae bacterium, assembly GCA_035308005.1. Lineage (GTDB taxonomy): Bacteria > Actinomycetota > Thermoleophilia > Solirubrobacterales > Solirubrobacteraceae > Palsa-513. Next base: position 2,908 of record DATGHN010000201.1, on the reverse strand, counting down.
CGAGCTCGCGCAGGAACGTGCGCACGGTCGCTCGGATCGCGGCGCGCTGACGCGACGGCGGCGGACTGCTCCCGCCGCACCCGGCGAGGGCGCCGGCGAGCGCGAGTGAGAGCAGCGCGAGACGCCGGCCGCGTTGGGCTCGAGCGAGCGGGCCTATGCGGCCGCCGGCATCGTGCCGGTGTTCATCGACTCGAGCATCTGGCGGACCGTCAGGCGCGGGCCCTCGAGCTCCGCGCAGACCGCGCCCTGGAAGAACACGAGCACTCGGTCGCAGACCGACACGAGCTCGTCGAGATCGGTCGAGCTCAGCAGGATCAGGGCGTTGGCGTCGGCGGCGGCGTGGATCAGCGTGTGCATCTCGACCTTCGCGCCGACGTCGACGCCGCGCGTGGGGTCGTCGAGAACCATGATCGAGGGCCGCGCCTCGAGCCACTTGGCGAAGACGACCTTCTGCTGGTTGCCGCCCGACAGCCGCCCTGCGTCGACGTCGGCCGAGGGCGTGCGGATTCGAAGCGCGCGGATCTGCTCGTCGGCCGCCGCCCGCAGCCGCCGTTTGAGGATCAGCGGGCCGTCGCGGCGCAGGGCGATCGAGCGAACCTGGGCGATGTTGTCCCAGGTCGGCTTGTCGAGCATCAGCCCGAAGCGCTTGCGGTCGCCGGTCACGAGCGCCACGCCCGAGGAGATCGCGGCGCGCAGGCTTCGTGGCGCGCGGCGGCGGCCGGGAAAGGTGACGGTCCCTGACGAGGCGTGCAGCTGTCCGGTGACGACCTCGAGCACGGTTGCGTGGCCGGCCCCGGTCAGCCCGGTCAGCCCGACCACCTCGCCGCGCGTGGCGGTGAAGCTGACGTCGCGGAGCGCACCGGCGGTCACGTCGGCAAAGCGCAGCTCGGCGTCGGCGCCCTCGGCCTCGGCCGCGCTTGCGTCGATCGCCGCGGCGACGCTGGCCGCGCGCGGGGCGCGGGCGCGCATCTCGCTGCTGCGCTCGTCGTGCTCTCCGAGCATCGCGGCCACGATCGTCGGCACCGACAGCTCGCTGCGCGCCTGCGCCGCCATCACGACGCGCCCGTCGCGCAGCACCGTGACCTCGTCGCTGATGCTCATCACCTCCTGGAGGATGTGCGAGACGTAGACGACCGCCACGCGTCGCTCGCGCAGGACTCGCACGACCTCGATCAAAAGCGCCGAGCTCGTCGCTTCAAGCGCCGAGGTCGGCTCGTCGAGGACGAGCACGCGCGGCTGCGTAACGAGCGCCTTGGCGATCTCGACGAGCTGGCGCTCGGCGAGCGAGAGCTCTCCGATCTTGCGGCGCAGCGACAGATCGCTGAGACCGAGGTCGTGCAGCACCGGCCGCGCCCGGCGCGTCATCTCTGCGCGGTCGACGAACGGTCCCCGCAGCGGCTCGCGCTGGGGGAAGAGGTTGCTCAGCAGGTCGAGGTCATCGAACAGGTTGAGCTCCTGCGAGACCACGCCGACGCCGTGGGCTGCGGCGTCGGCGGTGGTCGCGAAGGAAACCTCGCTGCCATCGAGGCGCACGGCTCCCGAATCCGCTCGCAGCGCCCCGGCGATGATCTTCACGAGCGTCGATTTGCCCGCTCCGTTCTCGCCGAGGAGTGCGTGCACCGTGCCGGCGCGGACCGCGAAATCCACGTCGGCCAGCGCTTGCACGCCGCCGTAGGACTTGGAGATGCCGTGCGCTTCGATCATCTGATCGTTAGTTCATGCCTGCGTTCGCGAGCGGTTGGATGAACTTGCTCGGGTTCGCGACTTCTTTGGCGATCGTGGCCTTGTAGAACGCGTAGCGCGTGTTGTTGTTGGCCTCGCGGGCGATGATCTGGTTGATGTTCGCGGCGGTGACGGTGCCGCTGCCGGGGTTCCACCAGCCCTTGATCAGGGTGCCGCCGTGGGCTGCCTTGTTGAGGATGTACATCGCGATGTAGCCCTTGAGGAAGTGGTGCGGATCTCCGAGGCCGAAGATCGCTCCGCTCTTGACGCCGCCGATCGCGACCGGATCGACGTCGCAGGCGATCACGAGGTAGTGCTTGTGGGTCGTGCGCTCGATGTCGACGAACGAGACCGCGTCCTGGTCGCCCGGGGCGATGTAGAGGACCGCCTGCGGGTACTTGCCGACCAGCGTCGACCAGGCCTGCTCGTTGGTCGTCGGGCCCGCGGTCACATTCTGCGGCGCGGTGAAGGTGAGGTTCGGGTCGTAGGCCTTGAGCACCTTCTCCATGCCCTGGATGCGCAGGCCCAGCAGCTGAAGCTGCGGGATGTCATCGCCGACGACGACGAGCCCCTTCTCGCCCTTCTTGATCTTGCCCGACTTCACGAGCGACTTGGCGATGCCCTCGCCGACCGATTCGTTGTTGTTGGCCACGCAGGTCGGAACGTTCGAGGTCGGCACGGGGCAGGCGTCGACCGCGACGACGGGGACCCCAGACTTCTCGGCCTGTGCCTCGACCGTCCCGAAGTCCGGCGGGATCGTCGTCATGATGCCGATGCCCTGGGGCGAGCTCGTCACCGCCGACTGGAACTCACTGACCTCGGTCGTGCCGTCGTCGGTGACAGATGCCGGCGCAAGCGACGTCAGTTGGTCGCCATAGTTCTTGGCCGCCACGATCGCGCCGTCGGCCATCTCCTGGAAGGCGTTCTGGTTGTTCGCCGCGACGATCATCGCCAGCTTGGGCGTGGACGTGGCCGCGCCTGAGGTACTCGCCACAACCGCGAGCGCTGCCGCCGCGACGGCGAGCGCAGCGCCCGCCCTGTAGCGCGTGACTCTCGGAACTCTCAACATGCTTCTCTCCTCCGCCTCGTTGGGTGTAGATGTCGGCCGGCGCGGGGGCGCCCGCCTGCTAAGTGGATGACACGGCTCCTACGCTCGCCGCCGTCCTGCGCGCACGACGCTGTCGAC
>DATGHN010000200.1:0-2709 GCA_035308005.1 Solirubrobacteraceae bacterium | reverse complement strand
GTCGAGATGCCCCACGAGGACTTCATCTACCTCGGCGACACGGCCCGATTCCCATACGGCGAGCGAAGCGCCGAGGAGCTTCAGGCCTACGCACTCGAGATCGGCGAGCTGCTGCTGGCGCGGCGCGCAAAGCTGCTCGTCGTCGCCTGCAACGCCGCCAGCGCGGCGGCGCTGCCGGCGCTGCGCGAACGGATGCTCGAGACGACGCTCGGCGTGCACGTGACCGGCGTGATCGAGCCAGAGTCGCGCCTGGCCGCGCAGGCCACCGTCAACGGTCGCGTCGGGCTGCTCGCGACGACCGCGACGGTCAGAAGCGGGGCGTACTCGCGCGCGCTCGCCGAGCACGCCCCGCACGCGCACCTCGTCAGCGTCGCCTGTCCGGACCTTGCGCCGATCATCCAGCAGGGCTTTCCGCTCGACCGCCGCGTGATGGACACCGTGCGCGGCTACTGCGCCCCGCTGCGCGACGCCGGCGTCGACACGGTGATCCTCGGCTGCACGCACTACCCGCTCGTGGCGCCGATGCTCCAGCGGATGCTCGGGCCGGGCGTCGGGCTGATCAGCTCCGGGCGCTCGCTCGCGCTGTCGGTCGCGGGCGTGCTCGAGCGGTCCGGGCTTGCGGCGGCTCGCAGGGGCGAGGGCGAGTACCGCTTCCTCTCGACCGGCGACCCCGAGGTCTTTCGCGAGCTCGGCTCACGCTTTCTGCAGATGCCGATCGAGCACGTCGAGCACGTCTCCTTCCCGCTCGCCGAGGCGGCGTGACGCGCTCCTACGACCGGGCGGCTGACGAGACGCGACCGCTCGAATGCGTGGCCGACTATGTCGCGCCCGCATCGGGATCGGCGCTGATGTCGGTCGGGCGCACGCAGGTCATCTGTACCGCGAGCGTCGAGACGGGCGTGCCGCGCTGGCTGGCCGGGAAGGGCCGCGGCTGGCTGACCGCCGAATACGGGATGCTCCCCGCCTCGACCGGTCAGCGCAAGCCGCGCGACTCGACTCGCCTTCACCCAGACGGGCGGACCGTCGAGATTCAGCGCCTGATCGGCCGCGCCCTGCGGGCGGTCGTCGATTTCGAGGCGCTTGGCGAGCGCACCGTCTACCTCGACTGCGACGTCCTCGCCGCCGACGGCGGAACGCGCTGCGCTGCGATCACCGGCGCCTACGTCGCGTTCGCTCGCGCGATGCGCGCGCTGATCGACGGCGGTCAGCTCGAGCGCCTGCCGGTCCAGGGGTCGGTCGCCGCCATCTCCTGCGGAATCGTCGACGGGGTGGCGCTGCTGGACCTCGACTACAGCGAGGACTCCCAGGCCGAGGTCGACGCGAACGTCGTGATGACCGGCGACGGCGGGCTCGTCGAGGTCCAGGCGACTGCCGAGCGCACGCCGCTCTCGCGCGCGCACCTCGATGAGCTGCTGACGCTCGCGGCGGGCGGCATCGAGAAGCTGCGCGTCGTCCAGGAGGCTGCGATCGCGAGCTGACGAGAGCGATGATTCTCGCCACGCGCAACCCCCACAAGCTGCACGAGTTCCGTCGCATCCTCGGCGAGAGCCTCGACGAGCTGCCCGCCGACGTCGAGCTCGGCCCCGAGGTCGGCTCGACCTTTGCCGAGAACGCGCTCGCCAAGGCGCGGACGGCGGCGAGCGCGACCGGTGTCGTCGCGATCGCCGATGACTCGGGCATCTGCGCCGACGCCCTCGACGGCGCCCCCGGGGTCCGCTCGGCGCGCTTCGCCGGCGAGGGCGCGAGCGACGCCGAGAACCTGGCGCTGCTGATCGAGCGCGTCCCGCCCGGCAGCGGCCTGCAATACGTCTGCGCGCTCGCCTACGTCGATCCGCACGGCGGCGTCGAGCAGCTCTTCGAAGGCCGCTGCGAAGGATCGATGGCGAGCGCCCCGGCGGGCAGCGGCGGCTTCGGCTACGACCCGGTCTTCGTTCCGCTCGAGGCCGGCGGCGAGACGATGGCGCAGCTCCCGGCCGCCGGCAAGGATGCGATCAGCCACCGCGGCCGCGCGATCGCCGCCCTCGCGCGGTGGCTCGCCGCGGAGCGCGGATGAGCGCAGCGAGCGAAGCCGGGGGCGGCAAGCAGCGCGCCGCGGCGCTGTCGATCGCCTCCAACACGACGCTGATCGTCCTCAAGGTCGTCGCCGGGATCGCGACGGGGTCGGTGGCGGTTCTGACCGAGGCCGCCCACTCGGGCATGGACCTGATCGCGTCGATCGTCGCGTTCGTGTCGGTGCGAAAAGCCGATGAGCCGGCCGACGCCGGACACCCCTACGGCCACGAGAAGATGGAGAACCTCGCCGGCGCGATCGAGGGAACGCTGATCCTCTTCGGCGCCGCGATCATCACCTACGAGGCGATCACGCGGCTCGTGCGCGGCGGCCGCGTCCACACGATCGGCGTCGGCATCGCGGTGATCATCGCCTCGGCAGCCGTCAACCTCGTCGTCTCGCGGATCATCGCCCGGCGCGCTCGCGAGGCCGAATCGGTGGCGCTCGAGGCCGACGCGATGCACCTCAGCGCCGACGTCGCGTCGTCCGCGGCGGTCCTCGTCGGCCTCGTGCTGGTGGCCGCGACCGGCGCCCAGTGGATCGACCCGGCGGTCGCGCTGGTCGTGGCTTTCGGCGTAACGGTCGCGGGCGTGCGGATCCTGCATCGCTCGGCGCGCGCGCTGGTCGATGAGGCGCTGCCCGAGGAGGAGCTCGAGTGG
>DATGHN010000199.1:0-12827 GCA_035308005.1 Solirubrobacteraceae bacterium | reverse complement strand
TTCGAGATGCCCGCCGGCGACCCCGTCCTGATGCGGGCGACGGCGACGCGCGATGGAGTCCTGCGCGGCTATCGCCGCAACGGCGTTGCCGCCTACGCCTACGGCGCCTCCTTCTGGTGGGTGCTGGCTGGGGCGCTGGCGCGGATGGGCGATGAGCCGAGGGTGCTCGGCGGATTGAGCGTGGTGCAGGGCTGGCTGACGGCGCTGTTGCGCTCGCATCCGCGTGCGGATGCGCAGCAGCGCGCGTTCATCGCCGGCGAGCACCGCGCTCGCATACGCGAAGCGCTGCTGGACCGGGCTTCGCGTCGACGGGCAGCCGGCGTGAAGCCGACGGCGAGCGGCTAGGATCGTCCGACCTTGACCATGTTCGCGCCGAGCCGCGTCAACGGACGCGTGAAGCACTCGCGGCGGCCGAGCTCGGCACGGCGCCGTTGACGCGTTGTCGATGACCACCCTTCCCCGCCCGCGGTCGGCCTTTCTGCAGAGGAGGGCGGCGGTCGCAGCAGCTCTGGTGCTCGTCATCGCGATCGCAGCTGTGGTCGTGGTGATCCTCAGCAGCTCGAATTCAGCCCGATTCGCGCTGGCGCCGAATGAGCACGACGTGACGGCGTGGACCTCGCCGCAGAGTCGTCCTCTGTCTGACGCGGCGGCGGCCGCGCTCGTCGCAGGAACTCCCGAGAACCGGCCGGCGAACCGCGCGGCGAACGACTACGTGCCTACGACGCGGCAGCTCGAGGCGTTCTACAACGCGCAGCGAGATGGCCCGGGCGTGCATAACCCGCTCGCGGTTTATGTGACGGGGCGCCCCGGAATAAAGGACCCGTCGACCGATGACCTTATCCAGTGGGTATCCCACAAATGGGGCATTCCCACTAATTGGGTTCGCGCCCAGGTGGCTGTCGAGTCGTATTGGCGCCAATCGGCACGCGGCGACCTGACGACGGTGGACCGACGCGGCTTCCGCCAGTACCCGCCGTTCTCGCGAGTTCCCGGCACAGCGACTGTCTACGAGTCGGTCGGCATCTCCTCGGAGAAATGGCTGCCCGGCAACACGATTGGCGCTGGCACGAAGCAGCTTCGCTGGGATTCGACTGCGTTCAACCTCGACTACTACGCCGCGACCATTCGCTACTACTACGACGGTGACTGCAGCTGGTGCACCGCGGGCTACCACGCGGGCGAGGCGTGGAACAGCGTCGGCGCATGGTTTTCCCCAAACCCCTGGGGCAACACGGGGGCGCGCCAGTACATCGCCAAGGTGCACAGCGCGCTCGCTCAGCGCGTGTGGTTTGAATCGGCCTTCGAGGGCTAGCCGAAGTGCCGGTAGAGCGACCCGCCGACCAGCCGGCTGAAGCTGGGCGGGGCGTGCTTGATGGTGGCGCTCAAGGCACGCCTCATGCGTCCGCTGCCGCGCGTCCCGTCGTATCCACCAAAGTAGGTGAATTCGAGCGGTGACTCTGTCGCGCCCCACGTCTTCTTGAACTCGCGCAGGCCTGTGTTCTCGTAATCAGTGCGTCCGAAGTCGAGTGTGTGCTGGTTGTTCTCGCAGCCCCACTGGATCGCCTCCATGAACAACAGATTGTTGGGGCGGAGCGACAGGAATCGGCGGTTCGAGGCTCCGAACTTGTAGGTCAGCGTCCCGGCGGCGGAGAAGAAGACCGCCGCGGCGATGTCCCGCCCGTCGTGACGTGCAAGCAGCACGAAGCCGAGCCCAGCGTCGAAAAGTGCGCTGAAGCCGTGAATGAAGCGCCACGGCTGAGTTGGGACGCCCTGATAGCGGCGGGTCGCGGTGTGTAGCCGGTAAAAGCGGGCGAGGCCGTCACGGTCCGTGCTGCGCTCGACCGTGACTCCTTCGCGGCGAGCCTTGTTGACGCCGCGCTGCACGTGGGATTTCGTGAAACCTCGCACGACCTCATCGACGTCGACGTGAAGCGGCAGCTGATGCTGCACGTAACGGTCGACGAGGATGGCTTCGGAGCTTCCTGAAAGTGCGCCGCGTACCTCAAGCGGCAGGTCGATCTGTCGGCGCGCGTCGGCCACGGCGGTCGCAAGCTGTGTCATCTCACCGCCGGCCGACGCATCCAGAAGCGGGGGGCAGGCATCCGAGAACGGCAGCGCGATCAGGCGCGAGCCGGTCAGACGGCTGTCGAGCAGCGTGACCGGAATGCCGCCACGGAGGCGGCCATCTGGGGCCACCAGGCACCACGCCGAGATCGGAAGGTCGTAGTGCTCGTGAATTAGACGCAGCCACGCCGGATGGTGAAATATCGAGCTCGCAGGCGCGCGCGAGAGCAGATCACCCCACGCCGAGTCGACCAGCGGATCCACACTGACCAGGCCGCTGGAATGGTCGCTGAGCTGTCCGAGTATCCGTCTCACGCTCTGCGCCTATGCCTCGGCGCAGGCATCGCCCGCCAGAGAGATCGAGCGACAAACGACCAACACCCGCGCGTCATGCGCCTGGAATTGCTGAAGCGCCCACGAGGCTCGGAGGATATGCTTCGCCGCCGTGGCTTGCCCGCACCCACATCTCGTTCGCCGTTCCCGCAGTGGCATTGCCGGGCCAGTCGCCATGCAACCGAGCGCCGCTGAGCGCGTCGCGGCCTAGGGATCGCCTGTGACGGCGGCGGCACCACCGGACTACCGGGTGGCGATAGTGGGCGCGGGTCCGCTGGGCATTTCGGTCGCCGCCCACCTGCGCGACGGGGGAATCACTCCGTTCATCTGCGGACACCCAATGGAGTTCTGGCGTCAGCAGATGCCGCGAGGGATGCTCCTGCGTTCGCCGATTCGCGCCTCGAGCATCGCGTCGCCGCGTCGGGAGCTCGCGCTCGATCGCTGGTCGGCCGCCGAGGGTACGACGATCGGAACAGAACTCCCGCTTTCCGACTTCATCAGCTACGGCGACTGGTTTCGGCGCCAGGCTGAGCTGGATGTCGACCTGCGCCTCGCCGCGTCGATCAGCGTGTCGGGGGACGGCTTCCTACTCGTGCTCGAAGATGGCAGCGAAGTGCGTGCCGACAAAGTGGTGGTCGCAGGCGGCATCGGACGCTTTGCGTACTTCCCGCCCGAGCTGCGCGGGTTGCCGGCGGAGCTCGTTTCGCACAGCTCGCAGCAGGCCGATCTGGCGACCTTCGCCGGGCGCCATGTCGCGGTGCTCGGCTCCGGGCAGAGCGCGATCGAATCAACCGCCCTGCTGCATGAGGGCGGCGCCGACGTCGAGCTCATCTTCCGCTCGCAGGCGATCCTGTGGCTGGACAAACCACCGCCCTGGAGGCTGCCGAGCATGCAGGCAGCGACCGGCGTCGGCGGGCCGCGCGCGAGCTGGCTCGTCGCATCTCCGGACCTCTTCCGGCTATTCCCGAAGCGATGGCAGCCGCCGATCGCCTACCACACGATCCGCCCCGCCGGCGCGGTGTGGCTGCGCCCCCGGACCTCCGAGGCCGGGGTGCCGATGACCGCATCGACGACCGTTCGCAACGCCACGCCGCAGGACGGGCAGCTGCGTCTCGAGCTGAGCAACGGCAAGCACCGCCTGGTTGACCACCTCCTGCTTGCCACTGGCTACGAGATCGACATCCGCAAGTACGAGTTCCTTCCCGCCGATCTCGTCGACCGACTCGAGATGGTCAAGGGCTATCCGGTGCTGAGGCCCGGGCTCGAGTCGTCGCTGCCCGGCCTCTACTTCGTCGGCGCGCCCGCCGCGATCAGCTTCGGGCCGGTCATGCGCTTTGTGACCGGCGCCCAGTACGCGGCTCCCGCCGTCGCGCGTCACCTGCTGGGTCAGCCTCAGCCCCGGGTCGCCTGGTCGTACTGATGGCCGCCGCGAGCAGCGGCGTGGTGCTGCTCGACCCCTTCAACGGAGGTCTCGCGACGGCACGAGCTTTGCGCCGTCGAGGCGAGCGAGTCGTGGTGGTGGCGGGACCCGGCAACGTCCACACGACGCGCTCCCGTGGCGTCGAGGGCCATGTCATCGGGAACGGGGAGGCGCGACTCGAATTCCTGGCGACGCTTGCGCGCCGAGGTACGCAATGCCTGCTCACCGGTACCGATGCGGCGAGCGCGTGGCTGGTCGAGGAACGTGCCAACCTGCCCCCCGAGATCGTCTGCTTCGAGCGCCAGGACGACGCTCACGCGAAGCTGATGAGCAAGGACAGCGGCGACGCCGTGGCGCGGGCCGCCGGCGTGCGGGTCCCCTGGACCGCGACGATCCTCACCCCGGAGGACGTCGCCGCCGTCGCGGCCGGGGCGCCGTGGCCCTGCATCCTCAAGCCCCTGCTGTCGCACGAGTGGCGACAAGTGCTTGGCGATGAGCGCGTCATGCTCGTCAACGACGCCGCCGAGGCGCAGCGCGTCGCGGAGCGGGCGATCGCCGCCGGCTTCCCGCTTGTGCTGTGCGAGTACGTGCCCGGCGGCGACGGAAACGTCGAGGAGGCGATCGTCGTAAGAGCCGCGGACGGGTCCTATCCGGTGCAGTTTGGTTGCCGCAAGATCCGTCAATACCCGGTCGGCTTCGGTGTCGCCTCGTTGTGCGAGATCGCGGAGCTAGAGGAGTCGATGGCGCTGGCGCGCGCGGTGCTCGACCAAGCGGGTTTCGTCGGAGTCGCCGGTGTGGAAACCAAGCGCCACGCCGAGACCGGCGATCGCTACTTCCTCGAGGTCAACGTTCGCATTCCGACCCAGTGGGGCCTTGCGGACTGCTCTGGGCTCGACGCCTCGGCGCGGTTGGTGGCGACGTTGCGTGGCGAGACGCTTGGTCCGCAACCGCCGCTTCGCCGGCGCGGCCGTCTCGTCTACCCCGAGCAGGATGCGCGAGCCGTGCTCGTGGCCCTGCGCGCGGCGAGAGGACGCGAGCGCGGAGCGGTCGCACTGCGGATCGCCCGCTCCTACGCCGGCACGCGTGATTTTGGCGTTCTCGACCTGCGCGATCCGGGGCCGGGCATTGCTTGCGTGACGCGGGTGGTGCGACGCACGATCGCGATGCGGCTCTTCGGTCGTCGTCGGTCCGGCGCTCCGGTCGCGGAGCGACGCGCCCAGCGGACGCACTGAACGCGGGCGCTCAGCGCTTACGGGCCAGGGCGAACAAGCGCTGCCCGTCGTCTGCTGAGCAGACGAGCGTCTCGCGATCGCTCCCCGCTGCGACGAAGCGCTGGAAACCTGAATTGAACTCGGCGTCGTCGACCACGACGACCCCGCCGGTGCGTAGCGCGGGCCACACGCTCGTGAGCTCCCAGCGCACGTTGCGAGTCGAATGGAGGCTGTCATGGACGAACACGTCGACGCGCGGCACGCGCCGCAATACCGCGGGCAGCTGCTGGCGGCTTGAGCCCTCATACAACGACCACGCCCCGCGCAGGCTCTCCGGCACCGCCGCTCCCATCTCGGTCCTGCGGTCGGGGATCACCATCGGAGGCAGGTCGATGCTGTGCAGGCTGCCTGCGCCGGCTCCGGCCATCGCCTCGAGCATCACGCGGCTGCTGACACCATGCGCGACGCCGGTCTCGATCACGACGTCGGCCTGCAGATGGCGGACGAGACACCACAGCGCGCGCGCCAGCCCCGGGTCGGCGTCGTCATCCTGTCCGTAAGAACGCCGCCCCACCCGCAGCCCACGGCTCTCCATGGTGTCCAGGACGCTGGCCCAGGTCGTCGCAAACGCCTCCGCTTCCGGGCATGGCCACGGCACACCGAGCATCTCGTGCAGGCGCCGCTCCCAGTCCTGGGTGACCTCAAGCGGCGCCTGCTCCGCTCGCCACGGCGCGTGCTCGAGGCGAAACGCGATCTTCTCGATCAGCCGGTCGCCGGCGACGCCCGGGGATAGGGCAGCAGCTCGCACGGCGCGCGTGAGATAGCGCGTCCCGGCGGGCGCGAGTGGGTCACGGTACGCCGCGCGGTGGCGAAGATGCACAGGTGCTCGTTGTGTGTGGCCGGCTCGCCGGTGCGAGCGCTCTCGACAGGCCCGCGGCCAGACTATAGAACCGACGTCACGCGAGGCATCGATCGCTCCTGCCGACGCTCGCCTTTAGACTCGGCTGCCGTTTTGACGTGGTCATCCCAGCACGCCGCCAACCCACGCCCGGCCCCTGGGCGATCACGCCGACGATGAGTGCGAGGGCATGATCGCGCGGGTTGTGCGTCCCGACGCGCTGAGCGGGTCGGAGCTGGCGCAGTGGTCGGTGATTCGCCGCGATGTCCCGTCGCTGGCGAGTCCCTACTTCTCACCGATGTTCACCACGATCGTCGGATCAGTGAGAGAAGACGTGCGGGTCGCTGTGCTCGAGGCCGACGGACACGCGGTCGGCTTCTTTCCGTTCCAGCTGGGAGCGTTCGGAGCCGGCTGGCCGGTCGGGGCAATGCTCTCCGACTATCACGGAGTCATCGCCGCGCCCGATGCCTTCCATGACGCCCGAGCTCTCATTCGCGACAGCGGCTTGAAGACGTGGGAGTTCGACCACCTGGTCGCGGCTCAAACGGCGTTCGAGCCGTTTGAGCAGTCGCGCTGGGAGTCGCAGCAGATCGATCTGCGAAATGGGTTCGAGCCCTATATGACTGGTGTCGACAAAGCCCACGGCCCGTGGCTGCGGGAGCTGCGTCGCAAGGGTCGCAAGCTCGAACGCGAAGGCGGCGAGCTGAGCTTCCAACTCCACAGCGACGATCCGGCCGCGCTCGAGACCCTGCTTCGCTGGAAGTCAGAACAGTTCACGCGGACGGGAACGGTCAACCTCCTCAAACACGACTGGGTGCGCGAGGTGCTGCGCAAGGTCCATGCGGCGCAGAGCGCTGACTTCCAAGGCGTCCTCTCGCTTCTTCTCGCCGACGGGCAGCCCGTCGCCGCGCACCTTGGGATGCGCTCCGGAAACACCCTGCACTACTGGTTCCCGTCCTACGACCCCGCTCTCGCGCGTTGCTCTCCGGGTCTGCTCATGCTCCTGAGGCTCGCGGAGTCGGCGCAGCGTGCGGGTGTCGATATCTTCGACCTGGGCACGGGCGACTACGACTACAAACGGAGGCTCAGCAACCGCGCCGACGTGCTCGCGAAGGGGACGGTGGAGACGCCGTCGCTGCGGGCCGCGGCGGTGCGTATGCGCCGGACGGCCAAAGGCCTCATCCGGAAAACGGGCATCGCTCCGAGGGTTCGGCTGCTCGCGCGAATGCTGCGGTCGAGGTGAAGCGACGTTCCCGGTGACACTCGAACGGCCGTCGGCGGTCGCCCGCGGCGCACCCCCGACGACATAGGATCGGTGCACAAGTCGAACAGCGCAACGATCAGCAAATGAGACACCAATGACACGCACCGATGACCAGACGACGCCGGAAGCAGCCGCTGCTGAGCCGGCCACTGCTGCGCCCGGCCGCCTCGCCGCGCGTGTGCTTGTGGTTTCGCAGAATGCGCAGCTGCCGCGCGATCGGCGAGTGTGGAACGAGCTGCGGGCGTTGTCCGAGGGGGGCTACGAGGTGTCTGCCATCTGCCCCAAGGGCGATGACGGAGAAAGCACCGAGCGCTTCGAACGGCTCGAGGGCGTCGACATCTTCCGCTTCGCTCAGCCGCGAGCGAGCGGAAGCGCCGGCAGTTACCTGCTCGAGTATGCGGTGGCCTTTTGGCGAATCCGCCGCCTCGCTCGCAGAGTGGCCGGTGAGCGAGGGTTCGATGTCGTTCAGGCCTCCAACCCGCCGGACTTCCTGCTCATGGCGGTCTACTTCCTCAAGCGCCGCGGAGCTCGCCTGATCTTCGATCACCACGACCTCGCCCCCGAGCTCTACCTGGCTCGCTTCGGCAGCGATCATCGGCTCCTCTACTGGCTCACTCGCCTCCTCGAGCAGATCAACTATCGCCTGGCGGATCTGGTGCTCGCGACGAACGAGTCATACAAGCGTGTGGCGCTGCGACGCGGAAGGCGGCGGCCCGAGGATGTCTTTGTCGTTCGCAGCGGTCCTCAGCTCGCGAGGTTCGCGCCGACCCCCGCTGACGAGGGGCTCAAGCGCGGACACCGCTTCCTGATCAGCTTCATCGGCGAGATGGCGCCTCAGGACGGCGTCGATCATGCGCTGCGCGCCCTAGCGCACCTTCTCGAGCGCCGCGCGGACTGGTACGCGGTCTTTGCCGGTGACGGCCCGGCGCGGGAGGGCCTGGAGGAGTTGGCAGCGACGCTCGGGATTTGGGAACACGTCGACTTTGCGGGCTGGCTCGCGGATCCCGCGCTTCGGACGGTTCTGTCCTCCTCTGACGTCTGCCTGGTGCCGGACCCCAAGACGCCGCTGAGCGATGTGTCGACGCTCGTCAAGGTCGCCGAATACATGGCGATGTCGCGACCAATCGTCTCCTACGATCTGACGGAGTCGCGGGTCACGGCCGCGGACGCCGCGCTCTACGCGCGATCCAATGATCCGGCCGCCTTCGCGGACGCGATCAACGAGCTGCTCGATGACCCCGAGCGGCGCGCGCAGATGGGGCGCGCAGGACGCGAGCGCGTCGAGCAGCACCTGTCCTGGGAGTGCGGCAGCGCTCAGCTGCTCGCCGCCTACGAGACGGCACTCGAGCGATCTTCTGAGGCTGCGGGCTCGCGTCGCGGATGGCTTCCCGCGCGTCTCACGTCGGTGCGATCGCTGAACGCGTCGCGGCACCGCACGCCACCGCGGTAGGACGGCCGAGTCGAGTTCGGCCGCGCTGGCGGCCGAGCGCGCTGAGGCCGCTTGCCGCTCGCCGGCGCCGACCCTCCAGGGCTCTGTCCGGCTACCGGAGAGCGAGCGCGGTGGCGGCAAAAGATCCATCCGCATTTTGGGCGGAGACCCTAGTCGCCGGAGAAAAACCACCGGGCATTCGGACGTCTTTCCGATAGGACTCCTGTTGTACGTCCGGCCGCGATTCAGGCGGTCTGCAGACCACCCCCGACCCATCCGCTCGCGTATGCCGAAGACAATAAGAAGGACGAGCTCGCTGCCAGGAAAGGCGCCGTCGTGACGATGAGGGCCCGTCACCTCTACGCCGCTGCTCCGCTCGCAGACGCCGTCGACGAGGTCCCGCTGTTCGACCTTGCTCGCGAGCTTGAGGGCCTGCGGCTCGAGGCCGCGGCGATCTTCGAACGCATCTGGACGACGGCCAGCTTCACGTTCGGCGCGGAGCTCGAGGATTTCGAAGAGCGCTTCGCGGAGTTTTGCGGCGCGGAGCACTGCGTCGGGCTCAGCGATGGCACTGCGGCCATCCAGCTCGGACTCCTGGCGCTGGGGGTCGAGCCGGAGGCTCGCGTCGTCACCGTGCCCAACACCTTTGTCGCCACCGTCGAAGCGATCGCGGCGGCTGGCGCCCGGCCACAACTCGTCGATGTGGACCGCGCCCATCGCTGCATGGATCCCATCGAGCTCGGCGAGGCGATCGACGGCGAGACGGCCGCGGTCGTGCCGGTCCATCTGTTCGGACGCCTGGCGCCGATGGGCGAGATCGTGGAGGTCTGCGGTCGCCGCGGAGTGCCGCTGCTAGAGGACGCGGCGCAGGCTCACGGGGCGACCTTGAATGGACTGCGCGCCGGCGCATGGGGCGACGCCGCGGCGTTCTCCTTCTACCCCAGCAAGAACCTCGGCGCGGCCGGCGACGCCGGCGCAGTCGTCTGCCGCGACGAGGACACCGCCGATGCGCTGCGGTCGTTGCGCCATCACGGGTCGGCGCCGGGCTTTCCGAACCGGCACCTGCGCCAGGGGGGCACGCATCGGCTCGACAACCTCCAGGCGGCGTTGCTCGTGCTACGCCTCTCGCGACTGCAGGAGGCCAACGAGCAGCGGCGTCGCGCGGCGGAGCTCTACCGCGAACTGCTCGCCGATCTGCCGCTGACCCTCCCGATGGCGGACGGCGAGGATGAGGAGCAGGTCTACCACCTGTTCGTCGTCGAGGTCGAGAGCCGCGACGAGGTGCTCGCCGCGCTGCGAGCCCGCGGCATCGGCGCCGCGGTCCACTATCCGACGCCGGTTCATCTGCAGCCGGCGTGGCATCACCTCGGCTACGGGCGTGGCGATTTTCCTGCCGCGGAGCATCTCGCCGAGCATTGCCTCTCGCTTCCCTGCTTTGCGGGGATCACGGAGGAAGAACAGACCTACGTCGCACAGGAGCTTGCGGAGGCGTTGCGCCGATGAAGGCCCGAGCGGCATTTCCCATCGTCATAGGCGCTTCGCCCGGGGTGTGAGGCCGCCATCGGCATGGACGCCCAAATGACAACAAGGCTGAGCGCGAGGCCGTCGGGCGCGCCGTCCTCGCCGTGCGCTCGCGCGGCCGAGCTGATCGAAGCGAGCGTTCGTTGAACGAGTCGCCGGTCAGGCTTGCGCTCGTTGGCCTCGGCTACTGGGGCCCCAACTTGCTGCGCGCTGCAATGGATCTCGAGGACGTCGAGGTGGCGGTTCTCTGCGACACCTCGGAGGCTGCGCTCAGCCGCCATACGCGCCGCAGTCCATACGCTCGGGCGACCACGCGCGTCGAGGACGTGCTGGCCGATGAGTCGATCGACGGAGTTCTCGTCGCGACTCCGGTGCAGACGCATTACGAGATCGCTCGCAGCTGCCTGCAGGCCGGCAAGCACGTCTTCGTCGAGAAGCCGGTAGCCACGACCAGCGCCGACGTTCGCGACCTGATCAGCCTCGCCGTCGAGCGCGAGCTGATCCTGATGCCGGGACACGTCTTCCTCTACGCCCCGCCGGTCGTGCGGATCAAGCGCCTGCTGGACGAGGGGGCGCTCGGGAAGATCTACTTCGTCACCTCGACCCGCGTCAACCTCGGCATTCACCGCAGCGACTCGAGCGTCATCCAGGACCTCGCGCCGCACGACTTCTCGATCCTCCACTACTGGTTCGGAATGCCCGAGTTCGCCCGCGCGATCGCCCGCGACTCGGTCGTGCCAGGGCTATGGGACGTCGCCTTCGTCGACCTCGGCTACGACTCCGGCACGCTCGTGCACATCGAGCTGTCCTGGCTCGCGCCGACCAAGTTGCGCCGTACGGTGATCGCCGGGAGCAAGGCGATGGTGGTCTACGACGACACGGCGACCGAGCAGGTTCGAGTCTTCGATCGCGGCGCCGTGTTCGAGCCGCGCAACTTTGGCGAGCCGCATCGCTCAGGTATGGCGTACCGCATGGGCGACGTCGTCTCGCCCCACATCGACGCCGCGGAGCCGCTGCGAGTCGAGCTAGCCGATTTCGTCGCGTCGATTCGTAGCGGCGACCAGCCGCGGTCACACATGCGGATGGGTCTCGACATCGTCCAGATCGTCGAGGCCGCCGAGCGCTCGCTCGTTTACAACGGCGCGCCGGTGCAGGTGATCGCGGGAGAGGGCGAGCGCCGCAGGGTGCCCGACCGCCGACGCAACCCCGCCGCGCGGCGCTTCAGCAACGAGGCTCCAAGCAGCGGTCTCGCGGTGCAGGTGACGCCGGGAAGCGGCGCGGAGGACCGCGGCGGCGACTCGGCGGCGGCAGCGGTACTCGGCGAAGAGCAGGCCCCGCAGACGCCGGCGTCCAACGGCCACGCGGGCGAGGGTGCGATGCCCGCTGCCGGCGAGGCGAACGGCGCCTCGACGCTCGACGCGCCCGCGACTAGCTCCTGAGCGCGGCTCTGCGGCTCAGCCGGCCCGACTCAGCATTCGCTCCAGCAGCTCGCCGGCCCCGGCCTTTGAGAGCGGCTCGTTGAGATTCCCGCACTTGGGGGATTGAACGCACGAGGGGCATCCGTCGCGGCACGGGCACTCGGCGATCAGGCGGTGCGCGTCGGTGACCAGTTCCTCGAAGCGAGCGAAGGCGATGCGCGTAATGCCGACGCCGCCGGGGTGCCCGTCATGGATGAAGATCGTCGGTCCCCCGGTCTGCGGATGCGCGTTCGTCGAGAGGCCGCCGATGTCCCAGCGGTCGCACATCGCCAGCAGCGGTAGGACGGCGATCTGGGCGTGCTCTGCGGCGTGAAGCGAGCCGAGCAGCAGGTCGACCGGGAAGCCGTCGAGTAGCGCGCCGTCGAGCTCGAACCAGATCGCCTGCGTCGCAAAGCGCGTCGAGGGGAGCTCGAGCGCGGTCAGGTCGATTTCCGTGTGGTCAGACAGCCTGCGCCGCTGGTAGGCGAGCACGGTGTCGGTGACCAGGACGCGTCCGAAGGAGAGTGTCACTCCCAGCGCCTCTCGGCGGTCGAGGAGGCGCTCGATCTGGGTGTCGGTCTCGCGCTTGGGTTGCGTGTACCAGTCCTCCTCGAATGGCTCGACGAGCGCGCGGCGAGCGTCGAGATCGAGGTCGCGCACATGGAATGAGCGGCCGAGGTGGAGGTAGACCGCCCCGGGATGAAGTGTCGAGAACGCGCGGGCCGCCTCTGTCGTTCCGATCACCTCGCCGTTCTGGGCCTCGACGATTGCGTAGGCGTCAGGCGACGCCGAGCGCAGCGAGACCTCGGCGGCCGGATAGCGCTCGCGCGCCCGCAGGACGAAGCGTCCGTCTCGTTGGCGCAGTTCGCCGAGTCCTTCGAGCCGCTCGAGGTAGGCAAGTGTGCGCGGGCCAAAGAACTCCGCGTCGTCCTCGGTCAGGGGGCCCTCGTGGGCGGCGCAGAGTAGATGTGCGAGATGAATCTCCTCGGACTCGTGATCGAGGATCGCCGACTCGACGCCGCGGTCGAGGAAGTCGTCGGTGTGGCGCGCAAAAAACTGGTCGAGCGCGTCCATGCCCGCGACGTAGACGGCGAGGCCGCGGCGGCGCCGGCCGGCGCGGCCCCACATCTGACGAAGGCTCGCGATCGTGCCCGGGAAGGTGACGACGATGGCGGCGTCGAGCGTGCCGACGTCGATGCCGAGCTCGAGCGCGTCGGTCGTGACCACGGC
>DATGHN010000198.1:0-2397 GCA_035308005.1 Solirubrobacteraceae bacterium | reverse complement strand
GATCGGGCTCACGGTGATGGTCGTGACGAGCCTGCTGATCGTCTCGCTCGCCGCGGCGCACCCGGGGATCCTCGTCCCGGCGACGCAGGTGACCGGCTCCTACCCGTCGTGGCTCTCGGGACCGACCGGCGTCCTCACGGGCTGGCTGAACGCCTCCGACCACGCCCAGCGCGTCGTCTTCACCGCGGGGATCGCGGTGATGCTCTGCGCCTACGTCGTCGTCGCGTTCGCGGCGGGGCGCCTGCGCCCGGCGTGGGTGATCGCGGCGATCGTGGCGCTGCACGTGATCTTCCTGCTCTCGCCGCCGCTGACCCTCACCGACGTCTTCAACTACCTCAACTACGGGCGCATGGAGTACGTGTACCACCTCAACCCGTACACGACGATCCCCGCGCTCGAGCCGCACAGCGACCCGACCTTCCTGCTCTCGAACTGGCACGGCCTGCTCAGCCCGTACGGCCCGCTGTTCACGGTCTTCACGATGAGTCTCGTCCCGCTCGGCGTGGCCGGGTCGTTCTGGGCGATCAAGTCGGTGCTGATGGTCGCGAGCCTCGCGACGATCTTCCTCGTCTACCGCTGCGCGCAGCTGCTCGGCCGCAACCCCGTCGTCGCCGCGGTGATCGTCGGCGCCAACCCGATCGTGCTGGTGTGGGGGATGGGCGGCGACCACAACGACTTCCTGATGCTGTTCTTCCTCGTGCTCGCCGGGTGGCTGCTGCTGCGCGCCCGCTCGATGCGCGTCGGTCGCCGCGCGCGCCCGCCCGACCGCGACGCCCGCGGGGTGCTGGTCGGGCTCAGACGCTCCTGGGCCTGGCTCGACGGCATGCCGCGGCCGCTCGTCGACGGCGAGCCGTGGCCCTGGATGGAGGTCTGCGCCGGCATCGCGCTCGTCGCGGCTGTCGCGATCAAGGCCTCCGCCGCGGTGCTGATCCCGATCGTGCTGTGCGGCACCCAGCGTCGCATGCGCGTCCTGCTCGGGCTGATCGTCGGCTTCGCGGCCGCGACCGCGATGACGCTCTACGCGTTCGGCCCCAACCTCCCCAATCTCGGCCAGCAGGACCGGCTCGTGATCCCCTACGGGATCCCGAACCTGACAGGGCTCGCGATCGGCCTGGGCGGGGAGACCACGCAGATGCGCAGCATCCTGACCGTCGCCCTCGCGGCCGTGGTCGCAGGCTGCTGCGTCTGGGCCTGGCGCACGCGGCGATGGCTGACGCAGTGCGGCTGGGCCAGCCTGGCGCTCGTCGTGACGCTGAGCTGGACGCTGCCCTGGTACATCGCCTGGGTGCTCCCCTTCGCCGCGCTCGCGCGCGCCCGCTGGTTGCGCGTCGCCACGGCGGTGCTCGGCATCTACATCTACCTCGCCTGGATGCCCTACTCGAAGGAGGTGCTCGGGTTCATCCACGTCGACCCGACGACGACCCAGCAGGGCATCACCGAGCAGAACTTCATGAATTCGCTGCTCTTCTGACTAATGCTTCGCGACGTGCCCGCCCTCGGGCGTCAGCGGTAGCCCCACCCCGACCCAGGCGAGCAGGCCGCCGGCGAGCGAGTGCGCGTCGTAGCCGGCGGAGCGGAAGGCGTCGGCGGCCATCGCCGAGCGCGCGCCGACGCGGCAGTAGAAGATCACCTTGCGCTCGCGGTCGATCGTCGGCGCCGCTGCGCTGAGCGCGGCGAGCGCGATGTGGCGCGAGCCCGCGATATGCCCGGCGTCGCGTTCGTAGTCCTCGCGCACATCGACGAGCAGCGCGCCGGCCGCCTGGAGCTCGGCGGCGCGCGCGGCGGTGACCTCGATCGGCTCGTTCGCCATCGCGGCCAGCATACGGAGCTACGATGACGCGGTGGACGAGCGCGATGCCCGTCGCGATGGGACGCCGCCGCTTGCGGTCCTGCTCCGGGCCGCGGGCGTCGCGATGCTGGCCGTGCTCGCGGCGCTCTTCCTGCTCGCACCGCACAGCGGCTCGAGCCTCGTGCGCACGCTCGAGCTCGTCGCCGTGGTGCTGCTCGGCGTGATCGTGCTGAGTGGCGTGATCGCCGGGGTGACGCGCTGGCTGGGCGGCTGGAGCGAGGGGGAGGCCGAGTTCGAGCTGCGCGTCCAGCGCACCGAGCAGATTGCGGCCGGCGGCCGCTACGACAACGCGTACGCGTTCGAGCTTGACCCGCTGCGCGACGAGGACTTCGAGGAGCTCGTGCGTGACGCGCTCGACGAGCTCCCCGACCTGCTCCAGAACGCGCTGGCCCATGTCGCGGTCGTGATCTCCGACGGCGGCCGTCGCGCGCATGCCTACGGCCTCTACCAGGGCGACGGCGTCCACCGCGACGATCACCACGACCGGATCGTGATCTTCCGCGACACGTTGCGGCGCGACTTCGGCCACGACGCCGACCTGCTGCGCG
>DATGHN010000197.1:0-4643 GCA_035308005.1 Solirubrobacteraceae bacterium | reverse complement strand
AGGCGACTGCGAGCTCGACCAGGCCTACCTCTGGCGTCCGCTGGCCGGCTACGGCTCGCACCGCACGCCGCTGCGCCAGCTGTACCAATGCGGAGCCTCGACCTACCCAGGTCCCGGCCTGAACGCCGCCTCCGGGCGGATCGTCGCAATGCAGGCGCTCGCCGACGCGCGGCGCCGGCGGCGTCTTCGCCCCCTCTAGCGCCGCCCCAGCAGCTTGCGTGCGACGTTGTAGCCCGACAGCGCGTTGACGCCGGCGCCTGGCCAGGTGCTCGCGCCCGTCATATAGAGGCCCTTCACGCCGCTCTCGTAGTCGCGCCCGCCCGGGAAGGGACGGAACACGAAGTTCTGGCGCAGGTGCATGCTGCCGCCCAACGAGTCGCCGCCGACGAGGTTGGGGTTGCGCCATTCGAGGTCGGCCGGCGTCAGGACCGCCCGAGCGCGAACGAGTGCTCCGACCCCCGGCGCATAGCGCTCGAGCTTCTCCATCACGCGCTCGGCGTAGGACTCGGGCGCGCCGGCGGGGAGCGCGCGGACCTGGATCCAGGCGATGTGACCGCCGCGCGTAGGGTCGACGGCCGAGGTCTGTCCGACGACGAGCAGCGGCTCGGCCGGCAGTACGCCGGCGCGGGCGTCTGAGTAGGTGCGCGCGAGGTCGTCCGTGTACGGCGCGATGTGCACATAGGCGAACTCGCCGAGCTCCGCGGCGGCGGCCCACGGAATCGGCTCAGAGAGCGCGAGGTGGACCATCATCGTGCCCGGTCCGTAGGCGTAGCGCGACGCTCCGCGGCGAACACGCGGCGAGAGCGCCTCGCCGTCGAGCAGGCGCCCGTAGAGCACGGCCGGTGAGAGATTCGCGATCACCGCGCGTCGCGCGTCGATCCGCGCGCCGCTCGCGAGCTCAACCCCGCTCGCGCGGCCGCCGCTGAGTCGCACGCGCGCGACGTCGGCGCCGAGGCGTAGCTCGCCGCCCGCCTCGCGAAGCAGCCCGCAGAGGGCGTCGGTCAGCCGCGAGGCGCCGCCGCGGGCGAGTGAGATTCCGCTGCGGATGTCGGTGAAGGTCTCGAGGAACGCGAACATCGCCCCACCGGCGACGTCGGGCGCGAAGTCGAGGTGCATCCCCCAGCAGCCAAGCAGCGCCTTGGCCTCTGGCGTGACGAGGTACTCATCGGCAAGCTCGCGCGTCGAGCTCGCGAGCAGGCGCGCCAGCTCGCCGATCCCGGCGCCGCGGAGCCGGCGCGCATGCCTGAGCGAGACAGACCCCAGCTGGCGCGCCGTAGGGCGCGCCCCATAAATATCGAACAGGGGCGGAGCGAGGCGCTCATAGAGGGCGTCGAGTTCGCGCCAGCCGGCGGCGTCGCGCTCGCCGAGGCCGGCGAGCGTGCGCGCGCTGTCCTGGTGGACGCCGAGCCATGACCCGTTCGGGAAGACGTTTGCGAACGGCTTCGAGCTGGTCGCGTACTCGAGTCCGTGGGAAGCGAGCTCGCCGCCCAGCTCGGCTGCGACCGGCGAGCCGCAGAAGAGGTTCATGTTCGTCGCGAAGACGTCATGGATGTGACCGGGCAGCGTCAGCTCCTCGCTTCGCACGCAGCCCCCGGCGGCGCTCGGATCGCGTTCGAGGACGACCGTCCGCCAGCCCGCGCGGGCCAGATAAACGGCCGCCACGAGGCCGTTGTGCCCCCCGCCAATCACCACCGCGTCGTAAGTCTCAGCCACCACCCCGACCCCTCTGTTTGAGATTTGACATTTGATCAGACTGGCTATAGCTTCAGGCGCGGTCGGCCCGCCGCCGTCGCCACGCCCAGGAGGAGAGCGTGAGGTTCAGCATCTATTCAGAGATGCAGTTGTGGCCCGGGAAGACGCCCGAGCGGCTGTACGCCGAGGTCGAGGAGCAGATCATTCACGCCGACCGCCTCGGCTATGACGCCTACGCGGTCGTCGAGCACTTCTTCTTCCCGCGCTTCTCGATCGCCCCAGACCCGCTCGCGCTGTTCGCGCGCGTCGCTCCGCGCACCAGCCGGATCCACTTCCGCACGATGCTCCACGTGCTGCCCTACCACAACCCGGCCGTCCTGGCCTCGCGCATCGCCGCCGCACAGATCCTCACCGGCGGGCGCTACGAGTTCGGCGTCGGGCGCGGTCACGGCTGGGTGCCGCCGAAGGCCGGTGTGCGGATCCCCGACGTGCGCGAGCTCTACGAGGAGTCCTTCGAGGTTTTCTTCAAGGCGCTCGAGAACGAGCGCTTCTCGCACGAGGGCCGCTTCTACGAGATCCACGACTCGCACCTCGCACCCCCGCCGCCCGCCCCGACGCGAATCTTCGTCGGCGGCACGAGCGACTCGACCTATGAGCTAGCTGGCGAGCGCGGCTGGGCCGTCGCCGTGCCGCCGCTGCTCCCCTACGCGGCGCTTCGAGACCAACTCGACGTCTACCGCGACAGCTGCGCGCGCCACGGCAACGACCCAGACATCGTCTGGATCCACGCCTGCTACATGGACGCCGACCGCGCCAGCGCCAAGCGCGACGCCGAGGTCGGGATGCGCCAGTTCCTCGAGGGCAACGCCTCGCCGCTGACCGAGCTCGGCTCGACCGAGGAGCTCCAGGCCGCCGGCTACGGCTTCTACACCTCGGGGATCATGGAGCAGCTCGCGGCGACGCCCTATGAGGACATGATCGAGGGCGACATCGTCTGGGTCGGGACCCCCGACGACGTCGCGGCCCGCGTGGCTGAGATCATCGAGATCTGCCCCGGGCTGACCGAGGTCGCGATCACCGCCAACCCAGGAGGCTTCGCCAACTGGCAGGCGATCAAGACACAGGAGATCTTCGCCGACGAGGTGGCGCCGCGCTTTCGCGCCGCCGAGACGGCGGCGACGGGCGAGCCGCGAGCTGTCGCGGCGCCCGCATAGGTTCATCAAACGAGGAGGAGAGCCGGCATGAGGCATCGCAGACTGGCGGCGATCGCAATCGCCGTCGCCGCGATCGTGACACTGGTCGCCGTCGCAACGTCCAGCGCGGCGAGGGTCAACGCCGCAAAGGGGAAGCCGATCGTCATCGGCGCGGCAATCGATTTGACCAAGAACATGGCGCCGTTCGACGCTCCGGCGCTCGAGGCGGCGCAGATCGAGATCAAGAAGATCAACGCCAAGGGCGGAGTCGACGGTCGACCGCTTGAGATCAAGGCCATCAACGATCAGCTCGACCCGACCCAGACCAAGGCCGACGCGCTGAAGCTGGTCGATGAGGGCGTGAACATCGGCTGGGTCACCTGCGACGTCGACTACTCGACGCCGTCGATCACGGAGTTCCTGGCTGCGAAGCTGCTGACCGTTTCGCCGTGCATCGGCACCGACGAGATGGGTCCGTCGCGCTTCGGCGCCGCGGGCGCGCTCGCGTACACGTTCGGCAACCCGGCGCAGCAGGATGGCGCCGCAGCGGCCGAGTACGCCTACAGCCGCGGCTGGCACACAGCCGATGTCGTCACCGACAATCTGCTCAAGTACTTCCAGAACGTCTGCCAGGCGTTCACGCTGCGCTTCAAGCAACTCGGCGGCACGATCGTCGACTCGGAGTCCTTCACCCAGGGCGACAAGACGATCGGCAACGTAGCGACCCGCATCAACAGCAAGTCGGCGCAGGTGATCGCCTTCTGCACGTCGTTCGGGACCGACGCGCCGAGCTTCGTCGACGGCCTGCGCACGCTCGGCAACAACACGCCGATCATCAACGGCTGGGCGAGCGACGGTGCCTACTGGTGGTCGAAGAACCCGACGATCACCAACTTCTATTTCCTGACCTACGCGTCGGCGCTGACGCCCGACCCCGCAGCCTCCGTCAACGCTTTCGAGGCGAAGATGAAGGCGACCGGGGCGCCGGCGCAGACGGGCGGCTTCATCACCGGAGCCGACGCGGTCGATGCGATCGCCTATGCGATCCGCAAGGCGGGTGGTTCCACGGACGGGGCCAAGCTTGCGGCGATCCTGTCGCATCTGACCAAGTTCCAGACCCTCGGCGGGCCGATCAGCTTCGGCTCACCACTGGCCCCGCACAGCGCGACGGGCCGTCCCTACCGGGTCATCGAGGTCAACAACAACAGGGCGAAGTACCTCGGACTGCACACAACGCAGAAGATCCCGAACATCCACTGATGAGCGGGATGCCGGACGCACGTTGACTGCGTCGGCAAACGCGACCGACCGAGGGCCCGACTCGCTTCGGGCCCTCGGCGTGTCGCGATCCTTCGAGGGCATCGAGGCGCTCTCGGACATCGACATCGAGCTCGCTCCCGGCGAGGTCATCGGCCTGATCGGGCCAAACGGCGCCGGCAAGACGACGCTCGTGAACCTGCTGAGCGGGTTCGATCTGCCCTCGCGGGGGCGCGTCGAGCTCGGCGGCCGCGACATCACCCGCTGGCCGCCCTACCGCCGCGGGCGCGCCGGGCTGGCGCGGACCTTCCAGCACGGGCGGCTGTTCGGCGAGCTGAGCGTCGCTGAGAACGTCGAGGTCGCGGCGCTCGGCGCCGGCTGCTCGCCGCGCGAGGCGCGGCGGCGGGCAGGCGAGTTGCTCGAGCTGCTGGGGCTTACAGACCGCGCGCCTTCATCGGCCGGGCTTCTCCCCCACGGCGACCAGCGCAAGCTCGGCGTCGC
>DATGHN010000196.1:0-5059 GCA_035308005.1 Solirubrobacteraceae bacterium | reverse complement strand
GCGCGCCCGTTCGAGCTTGGGCGCGAGAAAGGCCACGTAATCCTCGAAGCGGTCGGCGTAGCGCATCTCCTCCTCGCCCGGCGTCGAGCGGTAGCGGCGCCCGCCGAATCCCGTTCGGTCGCCCCCCTCGTCGCGGACGACCGCCATGCGGCGGTGGCGGCGCGCCGCCCCGGTGCCCCACGGCGGGTCGACGTAGATCAGATCGAAGGCGCCGTCGGGCAGGCGCGGCAGGACGTCCGCGCAGTCGGCCTCGAACACGAGGTTCTCGCTCAGCGCGAGCGGCTCAGGCGAATTCGATGACGCTGCGAATGCCGTCCTGCGCCTCCATCAACTCGAAGCCGCGGTTG
This sequence comes from Solirubrobacteraceae bacterium, assembly GCA_035308005.1. Classification (GTDB taxonomy): domain Bacteria; phylum Actinomycetota; class Thermoleophilia; order Solirubrobacterales; family Solirubrobacteraceae; genus Palsa-513. The sequence continues at coordinate 4,712 of DATGHN010000196.1, read as the reverse complement.
ACCTCATCGAGGGTGATGCGGTGCGAGATGAACGGCGCGGTGTCGATGTCGCCGGCCAGCATCCGCTCGATCAGCGCGGGGACGTCGTCGCGGCCCTTGAGGCCGCCGAAGGAGGAGCCGCAGACACGCCGGCCGGTGATCAGGTAGCGCGGAATGATGTCGAGCGTCTCGCCGCGGCCGGCCACCCCGGCGACCGTGCACAGGCCCCAGCCCATCCGCGCCGACTCGACCGCCTGGCGCATGACCTTGACGTTGCCGGTCGCCTCGAAGGTGTAGTCGGCTCCGAACCCGCCGGTCATCTCGAGGATCGCCTCGACGGCGCCCTCGCCGCCCTCGAGCGTGTCCGTCGCCCCCTGCCCGCGCGCCAGCTCGAGCCGCGTCGGCGAGAGGTCCACGCAGACGATCCGCTCGGCGCCCTGCAGGCGGCAGCCGGCGACAGCGCCGAGCCCGACCATGCCGGCGCCGAAGACGACGCACGTCGAGCCGGGGCGCACTGCGGCTGTGCGCATCGCCGCCCCGAGCCCGGTCGAGAGGCCGCAGGCAAACAGGCAGGCCGACTCAGGCGGCGCCTCGGGCGAGATCTTCGCCAGCGCGATCTGCGGCATCACCGTGTACTCGGCGAACGTCGAGGTGCCCATGAAGTGGCGCAGCGGCTCGCCGTCAAGCGAAAGGCGCGTCGTGCCGTCGGGCAGGTAGCCGAGGTTCTGCTGCTCGCGGATCGCGAGGCAGAGGTTGGTCAGCGCGCTCTGGCAGTGCGCGCAGTCGCGACACTGCGGCGAGAACAGCGTCACCACGTGGTCGCCCGGGGCAAGCGAACTCACCTCCGGCCCGACGCGTTCGACGACACCCGCGCCCTCGTGGCCGAGCACGGTCGGCGCGTATCCCGACGGGTCGACGCCCGAGGCGGTGTAGAGGTCGGTGTGGCAGACCCCGCAGGCGGCGAGTCGCACGAGCACCTCGCCCGCGGACGGCTCGGCGAGGTCGACCTCGCGCACCACCAACGGCCGGCCGAACTCCTCCAACACCGCCGCCCTGATCCGCACGCGCCAATCCTAGCCGCGGCGCCCGCGCGCAAGAAACCGCCGTCTCCGCCGCCTCGGTGGTAGCTTGGGCGCGACGACGGTTCACCCACCAATTCGAGGAGAAACTCGATGGCTGAGACGCTCAAGGGGGCCTGTCTGTGCGGTGGCGTGGAGTACGAGGTCCGAGACCCCGAGGCTCTCGGGTACTGTCATTGCACCCGCTGTCAGCGCTGGACGGGCTCAAGCCTCGCCGGAGTCGTGGTGGCGAAGGAGAACTTCGACTTCACGACGGGCGAGAATCTGGTCAAGCGCTACGAGAGCGAGTTTGCTCCGCGCAACTTCTGCGGCAACTGCGGATCGAGCATCTATGACGACCTCGGCGAGAAGTACTTCGTGGCCGCCGGCCTGATGCGCGAGCTCGACATGGAGCCGACCTTCCACCTCCAGGTCGCCTACAAGGCCAACTGGCACGAGATCGCCGGCGACGCTCCGCAATTCGCCGAGGGCGCCTAGCGCGGGCGGCGCAGGACAAACAGCAGCGCCGCCGCGCCGAGGACGACCGACAGTCCGACGCTGGCCCGGTAGCTGACCGACGCGATCAGCGCCCCGCCCACCGCGGTGCCGATTGACGCGCCGACGAAGATCATCGTCGTGTTCCAGGCGAACGTCTCGGTCAGCGTTCCGGCTACGGCGTGGCGGTCAAGCAACGTGTAGGAGCCGGCGAAGACGGGCGCGATCGGCAGGCCGCTGACGAAGATGCAGAGCGCCATCAGCGGGATCGAAGGCACGACCAGCAGCGGCGTCGCGAGGACCGCGTAGGCGCCGAGGCAGATCGCAAGCCGCCGGTGCGGCTCAAGCCGAGCGCCGCGACCGCCGAAGGCGAGGCCGCCGCAGGCCGACCCGAACGCGAGCGCGGCGAGCAGCAGACCGGCGGCGGGGCGCGCACCGTGCAGCTCGCTGAAGGCCGGCAGCGCGACCTCGACCGCGCCGAAGCCGCCGCCGAGCAGCAGGCTGACCGCCAGGACGCGCCGCACCCCCGCCGAGCGAAGCGCCCCGCCGTGGCGCTCGACCTGAAGGCGATGAGGGCGCGCCCGCACAGCGAAGACCGCCGTCCCGGCGAGCCCCGCCCCCGCCGCCGCGAACAGGCCGGTGCGCGCGCCCGCCACGGCGACCAGCAACGCAAGCAGTGGCGGGCCGAGGACGAACGAGAGCTCCTGCATTGTCGCGTCGAGCGCGAACGCCGTCCCGCGCAGCCCTTCGCGTGCGACGAGGCGCGGCCACAGCACGCGCATGCACGCACCAAGCGGCGGCAGCGTCGCTCCGCTGAGCAGGGCCAGCGCCACGATCGCAGGCGCCGGCGCTCCAGCCGACGCCGCGAGAATGAAGGCGACGAGCGTGCCCGGGAAGACGATCGTCAGCGGCCCGAGGATCGACACCATGCCGAAGCGGTCGATCAGCCGGCCCAGCGGCGGCTGCATGACGGCAACGCCTGCAGCATAGGCGCCGTCGGCGAGGCCGGCGAGCGCATAGCCGTGGCCTTTCGCACGCAGCAGCAGGATGATCCCGAGCGGCACCATCCCGATCGGCAGAGAGCCGAGGCTGCGCGCCGCAAGCAGCGGCAGCGCGCCAGGCGAGGCGAGGACCGCCCGCAGGCGCGGGCGGCCGCGCGGCTCCTCTTGGCTGTTAGTGCGTGATGCCATCGGCTCGACCCGTATGCTGCCGAAGCGATGGCACCGGCTGTTACGCGCTCGACGCTCGTCCGCGTGATGCTCGTCCTGGCAGTGCTGGGACTTGCCGATGCGACCTATCTGACGGTCGTCCACTACGCGGGCCTCAAGGTCCTCTGCGCCGCCCACGGCAATCCCTGCGAAACGGTCCAGAGCTCGAAGTACTCGTTCCTGGCCGGGCTACCGGTGGCGCTGATCGGGGCGATCGGGTACGTGCTGATCATCGCCTCGATGCTCGTTCGCGACAGCGAGAACGCGCGCATCGCGACGCTTGGACTGACGCTGCTGGGCTTCGGCTTCAGCGCCTACCTGACCTACCAGGAGACCTTCACGATCACCGGCCACCCGATCTATTGCGAGTGGTGCGTCGGCTCGGCGATCGTCCTGACGATCCTGCTGATCATGTCGCTCGTGCGCTACCTGCGAGCGCCACAGCAGGCCGACGCACTCGGGCCGGGTGGCGACCCTGCGGCCTTAACCGAGCCGTAATCCGTGCCGATAGACTTGCCGAGATGGCGAGCCGAGCCGAGCAAAAAGCTGCCGCCCGGGCTGCGCGCGAAGCGCGCCTGAAGGCCGCTTCGAAGAATCAGGCGCGCAACACCCGCCTGATGAAGCTCGGCGGGCTGGTCGCCGGCGTCGCGATCGTGATCGTCGTGATCGTCGTCGCCGTCGGCGGCGGAAGCAGCACGCTGACGCCGAAGAAGACGAAGGCGCTCGTGACCTCGCTGCTGGCCGGCATCCCGCAGAGCGGCAACACGCTCGGCAACCCAAACGCGAAGATCACGGTCGTCGAGTACGGCGACCTCGTGTGCCCGATCTGCCAAGAGTTTGCCGTGGGCGGCGAGGCGTCGGCGATCCGCAACGAGGTACGCCAGGGCAAGGTGAAGTTCGTCTACCGCGCCACCGAGACCGCGAGCGGATCCAACAACAACGGGGAGTTCGTAGCCGGCCAGGTCGCTGCGAAGGCCGCGGGCCTCCAGCACAAGGAGTGGAACTACATCCTCACCTGGTACAACGAGCAGAAGAGCGAGACCACGCCCTACGTGACGAACGGCTGGCTGCAGCAGCTCGCCCAGCAGATCCCAGGCCTCAACCTCGCGAAGTGGCAGCAGGACCGCAACAGCACCGCGCTCGCAAACCAGGTAAAGGCCGAGGAACAGGACATCGCCGACCTGGTCGCGCAGAAGGCGATCCCCGCGATCGAGACGCCGACACTCGTCTTCACGGGTCCGAAGGGCACGCCTCCGCCGGTCCAGGCGGCGCTCACCTACTCCGATCTGAAGACAGCGTTCAAGGAAGTCACCTGAGTAGCGACCGGTAGAGCTCGAGCGTCCGCTCGGCGACCCGCTCCCACGACCACGCACCGCCTGCAAGCGCCCGGCCGCTCGCCGCCAGGTGCTCCCGCGCGGCCGGATCGCCAAGCGACTCCTCGAGCGCCGCGCGCAGCGCCGCGGGGTCACCCGCCGGCACGAGCGACGCGGCGCCGGCGGCCGCCACCTCGGAGAAGCCGCCGACGTCGCTGAGCAGAAGCGGCGCACCGAAGGCCAGCGCCGTCGCGACGACGCCGGACTGCTCGCTGCGCAGGTATGGGGCGACGACGAGGTCGGCGCGCCGAAAGCAGGCCGCAAGTTCGCCGTCGCTGACGAAGCGCGTCACCCACTGCACGCCCGGCGGCGCCGCGGCGCGCAGCGACGCGATGTCGTAGCGCGGGCGGCCGACGATCCAAAGTTGCGCGCCCTCGATCCCGCGCCATGCCTCGAGCAGCACATCGATCCCCTTGTAGGGCCGAATCAGCCCGAAGCAGAGGACGACCGGCGTTCCGTCGTCAGACAGCTCCGCGACGAGCGGCTCGCTCTCGACGCGCGTGAGGTGAAGGTATGGGCCGAGCGGGATGACGTGGACTTTCGACTCGGGCACCCCCCAGCGCTCGAGCAGCACGCCGCGCCCGTGCTCGGAGTGGGCG
>DATGHN010000195.1:0-7575 GCA_035308005.1 Solirubrobacteraceae bacterium | reverse complement strand
CAGGCCGAAACCACGACGGCGAAGCGGACCGGCCACGCGGCCTGGCCGATCTCGATCACGTTCTCGACCACCGAGATCAGCTCCGCCGCGCTGCTCGCGTGCTCGCGCGGATCGAACGCGATCGTCGCGGTCGAGGTCTGATCGCCGCCGCCGTTGGCCGCCGATGCCGCGGCACCGAGCACGGAGATCGGCTGCGGCACGCGAATGCGCTCGGGGTGTACGAAGAGGAGGATCGACGTCGCCTCCTCGCACACGGCGCGCAGCGGCGGATACCAGACGCGCTGCTCGAACAGCAGCCGCAGCGACTCCCCGGAGGTGTCGGGGATCAGCAGATCCGCCAGGCCGTCGTGCTCGAATTCGAGCGTCACGGCCAGCTGCCCGCTCGAGTCAAGCGCGGTGCGTTCGACCTCTTGGGCACGCGCGACCTGGTCGGCGAGGCGCTGGACGTAGGCGCGATCGCCGCTGAAGCTGGCTTCGACGACGGAGTCATCGAGCGGGGACTGAACCACCGCCCAGAGGGTCCCAAGATAGGTCGACTTGCCACTTCGTGGCATGCCGAGCAGTGCGACGCGCGGCCGTGGACGCTCGGTCATCGCTGGAACCCGACGTTCTCGCGGCCGGGGGCGAGCTCGCCGCCGGCGGCCTGTAGCGACTCGTGGCGCTCGCCGCTGCACAGCCAGCGCACGAGCTCGCCGAGCCCCGCGGGCTCGACGGCGAGTCCCGGTAGAGCCGTGCGGACGCTCGTCGTCTCGGAGTCGATTTCGCGAGCCACCGACAGAAGGTGCGGTTCGTGGCGGCGAATCGCCTGCTCGCCGGCGGCGCTGACCGCGTCGGCCTTCGTCAGCGCAAGCGCCATGCGCGCGCTCGCGCGCAGCGCGCCCGAAGTGCGCAGGGCAACGATCTGTCGCATCGCGCGCGTGGCGGCGATCTCCGACTCGCCGGGGGTCGACAGCGCCTCTCCGTCGAGAACGACGATGAAGCGATCGCCGTGAGCCGCGAGCGGCAGCTCCTGCAACAGGGGCCGCCCCTCGCGCACGCGTTCGAAGACGCCGCCGCCGATGTCTGCGAAGACGAGCTCGACCAGCTCGCCATCCGGGGAGCGCACGCGCATGTGCAACAGGAATGCGTCCTCGTCGACAGTCGGCGGGAATCGCTCGTGGAGCTGTCCGGAGTCGATCCGCGCCCCATGGGCGCGGCGTTCGAAGCCGAGCGCGGTCCTTGAGCCCGCGAGTCGATGCTCGGCGAGGCCGCGCCCGTTCTGCATGCGCTGCCACAGCGAGACGAGCAAGCCGGTTTTGCCGGTGCCCGGCTCACCCATCAGCAGCACGAGCCGCGCTCCGCGCCCGCGCCGCAGGCCGCGCGCCTCCTCGAGCGTCAGCGCCTCACCGGAGATCACGCGTTCCTCGGCAGCCGGCTCGATCCGCGCGTCGGCCTGCTCGAGGGCGTCGATCCAGGAGTGCGCGCGCGGCGCTTCGGAGTCGCTCACGAGGTCCTCACGACGATGTCGCCTCAGCGAGCTCGGCGAGCTTCCCCGCGCCGCGCGCCCGCTCGAGGATGGCGTGCTCGAGGGCTGCTCCGCGCATGTCCTCGAGTCCGTCAAGCAGTCCGGCGGAGCGCGCCGCGCGGTAGCGAACGTCGGGTGCGACGCGCATCACGCCGAGGATCGCCGCATGCTCCTCGGGGCTGAACGGCTCCGCGGCCGGAGCGGGCGATGCCTCCTGCGCGAGCGCCATGACGGGCGCCTCCTCGGCGACTGGCTCCGCTGGTGGCTCATCGACGACCGCAGGCGGCTCGGGCTCCGCAGGCGGCTCGGGCTCCGGCGGCGGCTCGGGCTCGAGCGGCGGCGCAAGCTCCGGCTCCGGCGGCGCCTCCGGCTCGCGCGGTTCGAGCGCGGCCACGGGGACCTCGACCTCGAGTGGCTCCGCAACCGGCTCGGGGCGTGGGATCGGCGGCGGCTCGGGCGGCTGGGCATCCTCGGCCGGCGCGCCCGCAACCGGTTCTTCAAGGAGCGGCGCATAGGGGCTCGCGAGCTGTCCGGCGGGCCGAGCTTCGAGCCGCGCCGCGCGCGACTTGCCGCGGAAGAGGCGTCCGAACATCAGCGCTCCTGCGGGCGGAGCTTGAACCCCGTGGTCGATGGCGTTGGCACTCGCGTCATTCCCGCAGTTGGCTGCGCGCGAACGCTAGCACCACCGATCGCGTCACAATCAATGCGTGCAACCGCCGCCGCGCATTCGAATCGCCGGCTCGCCGAGCGAGGCCGAGGCCGCCGCGATCGCCGCGGCGATCGAGCGCTTCCGGCGCGACACCGCGCCGGCGCCGGCGCCGTCCCCGGCGCGCGAGGGCGGCTGGCTGCAAGCCGCACGCCTCGAGGCGGTTGGCCGCGATGCAACGGCCAACCCCCACGTTTTAAAACTCTAGAAAGCCGCCCGCCTTTCAGTAGTATTTGGGAATGGCTACCACCCACCGCGGATCGCTGGCCGATCCAGAGGTCTACGAGAACGTCCCCGGGCACGTCATTCCGATTCTCGAGCGCGAGTTCGACGACTTCGATACGCAGTCGTCGAAGTTCCTCGCCGGCGACACGCCCGAGGACGAGTTCATCGGCTTCCGCCTCAAGCAGGGCGTCTACGGGCAGCGCCAGATGGAGCGCCAGATGGTTCGCGTCAAGCTCCCCTTCGGCGGGATCAATCCCGAACAGATGGAGGCCTTCGCGGACGGCATCGAGCGCTACGTGCCGCTTCGCAAGGGCCACATCACGACGCGCCAGAACGTGCAGATGCACCACGTGCCGCTGCCGGACGCCGCGAAGCTGATCCGCGACATATCCCGCAGTGGGCTGTCCTCGCGCGAGGGCTGCGGCAACACGATGCGCAACGTCACCGGCGACCCCTGGGCCGGCGTCAGCGAGGGCGAGCTGTTCGACCCGACGCCCTACGTCGGCGCCTACGTGCGCTACTTCGTCCGCAACGACGTCTGCCAGCTGATGCCGCGCAAGTTCAAGACGGCGTTCTCGGCGACCGAGGAGGACGTCGCGATCACGGGCATCCACGACGGCGGCTTCCTGCCGCGTGTCAAGGACGGCCGCCGCGGCTTCGAGCTTCGCATCGGCGGCGGCACCTCGATCATGCCGCGCGTCGCGCCGACCCTCTACGAGTTCGTCGGCGCCGACGACGGCGAGTACATCAAGGTGATGGAGGCGGTGCTGCGGATCTTCAACCGCCAGGACGAGCTTCGGGTCAACCGCGCCCGCGCGCGCATCAAGGTGCTGATCGACCGGATCGGGATCGACGCCTTCCGCGACATGGTCGAGGAGGAGCTGCGCGGAGAGTGGGTCGACGAGCGCGACTTCGACCCGGCGCCGCTGCTGTTCCTCTACGACGAGGAGGCCGGCGCGCCGGCGCTGCGCGACGACTATCGCGAGCCCGCCGGCGAGGAGCCCGAGTTCACGCGATTCGTCGAGCTCAACACGCTCCCGCAGCGCCAGGCCGGCTTCGTCAGCGTCGAGGTCCGCGTGACGCGCGGCGACCTGACGCCCGAGCAGCTCCGCGGGCTCGCGACGATCATGCGCGACCACAGCGGCGGCTATGCGCGCACGACCGTGCAGCAGAACCTGGTCCTTCGCTGGGTCCGCCCGCAGGCGCTCTATGAGGTGTGGCTGGCGCTGCGCGAGCTGGACCTCGCCGCCGCCGGCCCGCGCACCACCGAGGACATCGTCAGCTGCCCGGGCACCGACTCATGCAAGCTCGGAATCACGAGCTCGATGGGGCTCAGTGCCGCCATCCAGGAGCGCGTCGAGTCGATGGCGCTGACCGATCCGCTGAGCAGCCGGATCCACATCAAGATGAGCGGCTGCCCGAACGGCTGCGGGCAGCACCACATTGCCAATATCGGCTTCACGGGCGCCTCGATCAAGCTCGGCGAGCGCACCGTCCCGGCCTACATCCCGCTGATCGGCGGGAGCTTCGCCGACGGCGGCGTGGCGATCGGCCATCGCCTGAAGTCGCGCCTTCCGGCAAAGCGCGTGCCCGACGCGGTGGAGCGCTGGATCCGCGCCTACGAGGGCGAGCGCAAGGACGGTGAGACCTTCAACGAGTACGTCGAGCGGATCGGGACGGGGCGCTTCGAGGAGCTCGTCAAGGACCTCGCGCTGCCGCCCGAGTTCTCGCTCGACACGATGAACCAGTTCATCGACTGGAACCGCAACGAGCCGTTCGCCGTCGTGCGCGGGGAGGGCGAATGCGCAATCTAGCCCCGGAGCTCGAGGTCGGCCTCGAGGACGCGACCGCCGAGGAGGTGCTCGAGCACATGCTCGACCGCCACCACCCGGAGCTCGCGCTGGCCTGCTCCTTCCAGAAGGAGGAGGCGGTGCTGATCGACATGCTGATGCGCATCGAGCCCTCGGCGCGCGTCTTCACGATCGACACCGGTGTCCTCTTCCCGGAGACCTACGAGGCCTGGCGCGAGATCGAGCGCCACTACGGCGTGGCCGTCGAGATCTTCGACGCCCAGCGCGATGACGGCCGCGAGTGGAACGCCCTCCAGTGCTGCTCGGTGGCGAAGGTCGACGCGCTGGAACGCGCTCTCGACGGGCTGTGCGGCTGGATCACCGGCCTGCGCCGCGACCAGTCGCCGACCCGGGCGGACGCGCCAAAGGTCAGCTACGACGAGAAGCGCGGCCTGTGGAAGGCCAATCCGCTCGCCGACTGGGACGACAAGGCGGTCTGGAACTACATCCACCGCCACGGCGTCCCCTACAACCCTCTTCACGATCGCGGCTACGAGTCGATCGGCTGCGTGCCGTGCACGCTTCCCGGTAGCGGGCGCGAAGGGCGCTGGGCGGGTAGCGACAAGACCGAGTGCGGCATCCACGTCTAGATGGTGGACTCCGCGGCCGGCGCGTTCGGCTGGCGAGTGCCGGGGGACGCGGCGTGGACGAGGACGGTGGCTGTGCTACGGACTCGGCCGCGACGTGGCGATCCGGTGCCGCCAGACGCCGACAGACGACACGGGGACGTGGAATCCACCATCTCTTAGGACGCGGCAGCGGCCGCCGCGTTTGATGACGAGGGCGATACTGCGTGGGTGAGCTTGCGGCGGCCGACGCAGCGGAGATGACGCTCGACCTGCTCCGTTTCACGACGGCCGGCTCCGTCGATGACGGCAAGAGCACGCTGATCGGGCGCCTCCTCTATGACTCAAAGCAGGTCCTCGACGATCAGCTCGAGCACGTCGCCGAGGTCTCGCGCTCGCGCGGGAGCGACGAGATCGACCTCGCGCTTCTCACCGACGGCCTGCGCGCCGAGCGCGAGCAGGGAATCACGATCGACGTCGCCTACCGCTACTTCGCGACGGCGCGGCGGCGCTTCATCATCGCCGACTGCCCAGGCCACCAGCAGTACACGCGTAACATGGTCACCGGCGCCTCGACCGCCGATCTCGCCGTCGTGCTGCTCGACGCTCGCAAGGGCGCCCTCGAGCAGTCAAAGCGCCACGCCTTCATCAGCGCGCTGCTGCGGATCCCCCATCTCGTGATCGCGGTCAACAAGATGGACCTCGTCGACTACTCGCAGGAGCGCTTCGATCAGATCGTCGCGGAGTTCGCGCCGTTTCTCGAGAAGCTGGGCGTTCGCGACCCAATGCACATCCCGATCTCGGCGCTGCGCGGCGACAACGTCGTCGAGCGCTCGGACAACATGCCCTGGTACGACGGGGAGCCGCTGCTGTCGCACCTCGAAGCGGTCGAGGTCTCCTACGACCACCCCTATGACATCCCGGCGCGCTTTCCCGTGCAATGGGTGGTTCGGACCGGCGGCAGCGACGGCGAGTACCGCGGCTACGCCGGCCAGCTCGCGAGCGGGGCGCTGCGCCCCGGCGAGGAGGTCGTCGTACTGCCCTCGGGACAGCGCACGCGGATCGCCGCCATCGACACCTTCGACGGGCCGCTCGCGGAGGCCGTCGCGCCGCTGTCGATGACGCTGCGGCTCGAGGACGACCTCGACGTCGCGCGCGGCGAGCTGATCGCCGGCATCAACGAGGCTCCAGCGGTCACACGCGAGATCGAGGCCGACGTCTGTTGGATGGATGGCGCGCCGCTGCGCGCGGGCGCCCGCTACGCGATCAAGCACACAACGCGCGCCGCGACGGCGATCGTCGACGCCGTGCTCGACCGCGCCGACGTCGACACGCTGGAGCGCGAGGGCGGAGCCGCCGAGCTTGGGCTCAACGACATCGGGCGAGTGGCGCTTCGGATCAGCGCGCCGCTGGCCGTCGACAGCTACACGCGCAACCGCCGCACGGGCAGCTTCGTGCTGATCGACGAGGTGAGCAACGCCACGGTCGGCGCCGGGATGATCGCCTAAGCGCTAGGCGAGCGTGTCGTAGGCGAGACGCAGAAGGTCGTGGCCGTCGCTGAGCTGCGAGCCCTCGCTGAGGGTGTACTCGCTCTCGCCGAACAGTCCCGGAGCGACGGCGATCGGCGCGTGGTCGGGCTGCTGCGCGACCCAGCCCTCGATGAGCGCCGGATCGAGCGCGACCATCATGCGGATCGCGTCGTGATGAATCTCGAGGCTGAACCAGGCGCGGCGGCTTCGTGAGTAGTCGATGCTGCGCTTGCGGACGCGGCGAGTGGTGTCCTCGCCAAGGCTACGCGCATAGTGATCGAGCTCTTCGAACATCTCGACCAGCTCCGCCTGCTTGCCGGACAGATGGTCGACCAGCGCGTGCTCTGCGCGACCGGCGCCGAAGCGGCTGTGCCGCGGCTCGTTCCAATGCGACTCGGGCTCAGAAAGTTCGTTCGCCGCGATCTCGTCGTCCTCCGCGGTTGCGGCAGCGACCGGATCGGCCGGCGTCTCATCGACTGGCTCCGGCTCGAGCTCCGGCTCGGCGACGGTGTCGGCCACCTGCGCGGCGACGGCGACGTCCTCGGCGGGGTACTCGGGTGCGGTGTCGAGCTCGACCGCGCCGGCGGTCGGCACCTCTGCGGGGCGCTCGGCGAGTGCGGTCGCGGCGGTGGTATCCGCAGCGGCCGCGGCCGTTACCTGAGAGTCCTCACCGGTGCCGGCCCCTGTGGGCTCGGGCGAGGACTTCAGCGGCCCAAATCGGCTGGGTCGGCCTGGGTCGGGCTCCGAGGACTCGGCCGAGTCGCCGGCAGCCACGGCCGAAGCCGTCTGGCGCTTGCGCTGGCGACCGAAGGGCGGCGAGTCGGACATCAGCGCTCCGCCGCCGCCTCCGCCCTGACGGCGACCGCGATCGACCGCGCGTGCGAGACTCGCGCGAACGCGCTCGACGGGCACCGACGGGCCGCCGACGGCCTCGTTCATGGCCTCGAGGAAAGATGAAGAGGGATTGCGGCAAAGGTCGAGCAGCGCCTGGCGGACGCGCGGGTCGACGTAGAACTCCTCACCGCGAAGCTCGAGCGATCCGTTGATCAGCGATTCGCGTGAGAGCAGCGCGAGATCGCGCGCTGCATCCGAGGACGGCTCCGAAGCGACGTCAGCGAGCTCCAGCTCGAACAGCAGGCGATTGTCGTGCGCGACGGCGTCGTCGGCCTTGTAGACGCGGTAGTGAAGCCCGTTG
>DATGHN010000194.1:0-10700 GCA_035308005.1 Solirubrobacteraceae bacterium | reverse complement strand
CACGGTGTGCTTGCCGTCGAGCCACGGGCACTCTGCGGCCGTGACGATGAAGAATTGCGAGCCGTTGGTGTCAGGCCCGGCGTTGGCCATCGCAAGCGCGCCGCGCACGACCGGGTGCGCGTTGAACTCATCCGCGAAGGTGTAGCCCGGGCCGCCGGTGCCGGTGCCCTGAGGGCAGCCGCCCTGGATCATGAAGTCGCTGATCACGCGGTGGAAGATCAAACCGTCATAGAAGCCCTTGCCCGCGAGCGTGCGGAAGTTCTCGACGGTGTTCGGCGCGTCCTCATCGAAGAGCTCGATCTCGATCTCGCCCATCGAGGTGTTCATCGTGGCGGTGCTCACTGGCGGCTCCCGGTTCGTTTGTTCAGGCGCCGGCGCGCTCGAGCGCCAGCGTGTGGCCGGCGACCTCGACGCCCGAGGTCCGTTTGATGATGCGGTCGGCGTCGCCCGCGGGGACGCTCAGCAGCGCGAAGCGCTCCAGCATCGTCACGTCGCTCACGGCCTCGCCGTCAAGCGAGGTCGCGCGCATGATCGCGGCGACCAGGTCGCCGACCTCGATCCCCGCGGCGCGGCCGCCCGAGGCCAGCAGGCGCACGCGCGGCTCGTCGGCCGGGCGTTGCACGTGCGGCTTCTCATGGCGGCGCGGGCGCGGCGTGACGGGCTCGGGCTTCGTGCTCACGCCCGGCGACCACGGCGTGATGCTCATGCCGATGTGGCGCTCGATCGCTTCGAGCTCGCGCTTCTGGCGCGCCTCGACGAAGGTGATCGCGCGCCCCGAGCGACCGACGCGGCCGGTCCGCCCGATCCGGTGGACGTAGGTGTCAGGCGAGGTCGGGACGTCGAAGTTGATGACGTGGGTGACGGTCGAGATGTCGAGGCCGCGCGCGGCGACATCGGTCGCGACGAGCAGCGGCACGCGGCCGCCCTTGAAGGCCAGCATGACGCCGTCGCGCTGGCCCTGGGTCAGGTCGCCGTGCAGCGCGCGGACGTTCATGCCCTTATCGCGCAGCGTGCGGAAGAGCTGGTCGCAGCGGATCTTCGTGCGGACGAAGACGATCGCCTGGTCAGGCTGCTCGGCGCGCAGCACCTCGACGAGCTTGGCCGCCTTCTCGCGCGTCTCGACCGGCAGCTGGAACTGCTCGACGGTGTCGATCGTCAGCGTCGCGGAGGCGACCTCGACGACGAGCGGGTCGTAGAGGTAGCGGTCGGCGAGCGAGCGGATCTCGTCGGGCATCGTCGCCGAGAAAAGGCAGGTCTGGCGGCCCGAAGGAGTCGTCGAGAGGATCTTCTCGACGTCCTCGAGGAAGCCCAGGTCGAGCATCTCGTCGGCCTCGTCGAGGACGACGTAGCGGCAGTCGTGAAGCAGCAGCGACCCGCGCGTGACGAGGTCGAGGACGCGCCCGACGGTGCCGACGACGACGTGTCCGCCGCCGCGCAGCTGCGCCTCCTGGTTTCTGATCGGCGCCCCGCCGAAGACGGCGACGACGTCGACGCTGCGCGTGCTCCCGTAGGCCCGCAGCGCCTGCGTGACCTGGATGCACAGCTCCCGCGTCGGCGTCAGGACGAGCGCCTGCACGCCGTCGGTGTCGGGATCGACGTACTCGACCATCGGCAATCCGAACGCGGCTGTCTTGCCGGTGCCGGTCTGCGCCTGCCCGATCACATCGCGTCCGGCGAGCAGCGGCGGGATCGCCTGCTCCTGGATCGCGCTCGGCGTTTCGTAGCCAACCTCGCGCAGAGCGGCGAGTACCGGCTCGGACAGGCCGAGTTCCTTGAAGGACGTCACAGCAGTCAGCTTATTGGCCCCCGGGGTTGGGGACGGTGCATGCACCGTCCCCGGGTGGGTGCATGCACCCACCCGAACAGCAGTGTGTAGGCGGGCTGCACGCGTTGCGCTCGGCCGTATAGGGTTCGCCCGCGATGCCGGTAACCGTTGTTGGATCGATCGCCTTCGACGCGGTCAAGACGCCCTTCGGGGAGCGCGAGAAGATGCTCGGCGGCGCCGCCGTCCACTTCGCGCTCGCCGCCTCGTTCTTCGACGAGGTGCGCGTCGTCGGACCGGTCGGCGACGACTTCGGCGAGGAGCAGCTCGACGTGCTGCGCCGCCGCGGCGTCGACGTCTCAGACGTCGAGCACGTCGCCGGCGGGGAGACCTTCTTCTGGTCGGGCGTCTACGGCTGGGACCTCAACAGCCGCGACACACTCGAGACGCGCCTCGGCGTCTTCGAGCAGTTCGAGCCCAAGCTCTCGGAGCAGGCGCGCGAGAGCGACGTTCTCTTCCTCGCCAACATCCGCCCCGACATCCAGCGCGCGGTGCGCGAGCAGTGCACCGGCGCGCGCTGGGCGGCGCTCGATTCGATGAACCTGTGGATCGACATCGAGCGCGACTCGCTCGTGCAGACGATCGCAAGCGTCGACTGCCTGATCCTCAACGACGCCGAGCTCAAGCAGCTGACGGGCAAGCCGAACTTCGTCCGCGCCGCCCGCGAGGTCCTCTCCTGGGGACCGCCCGGGCCGAGCGCGATCATCGCCAAGCAGGGCGAGTACGGCGCGGCGCTGATCACCGCCGAGGGCTACTTCTCGCTACCCGCCTTTCCGCTGGAGGACGTCGTCGATCCGACCGGCGCCGGGGACACCTTCGCGGGCGGCGTCGTCGGCTACCTCGCCGCGCACGCCGGCCAGGCGCCGGACGAGGAGATGCTCCGCCGCGCGATGGCCTACGGCACGGCCCTGGCCTCCTTCAACGTCGAGGAGTTCGGGACCGAGCGCGTCGAGCGGCTGACCGGCGAGGAGATCTCGGCGCGCGTCGCCGAGCTCGAGCGCCTGACGCACTTCAGCGACTCCCCCGTTTCGCTGCGCGGCTAGGCGGCTTGTCATTACGCGGCTGGTGTCGTTTGCGACAACGGCCGCGGGTAGTACGATCAGCGAGCGCGCATGACCTGGACCTTCATCTGGTTGATGCTGCTGCTGAAGATCCCCGTCGGGGGAATGCTTTGGCTCGTCTGGTGGGTCATCAAGAACAGCGACGAGGAGCCGGTCACCCCGGGCGAGGACGACGGCGGAAGCAAGCTGCGGCTCGGGCCGCATCGCCAGCCGCGCCCGTTCGGGCCGAGCCGGCCGCGCCGTGGACCGCACACCGGCGTGAGGCCCGCCACCCCGGCCCGCGTGCGCAGCGTCAGCGCAATCGCGCGCAAGGTCGAGCACCGCTAGATTGGGCGACGTGAGGGCCTCGTCGGTGCTCTCCGACGGGACGATCCGCCGTCTCGTCGAGGACGGCACGATCATCATCGACCCGTGGGATCCATCGCTCGTCCAGCCGGCGAGCGTCGATCTGCGGCTCGGTTCGAGCTTCCGCGTCTTCCACAACCACCGCGCCTCGGCGATCGACCTGCGCGAGCCGCCGACGAACCTGACCGAGCCGATCGAGATCGCGCCAGATGAGCCGTTCGTCATCCACCCCGGCGAGTTCTGCCTCGGCGCGACGCTCGAGTACGTGACGCTCCCCGACGACATCGTCGCGCGGATCGAGGGCAAGTCCTCGCTCGGCCGCCTCGGCCTGATCGTGCATGCCACGGCGGGATTCTGCGACCCGGGTTGGAGCGGCACGCTGACGCTCGAGCTCAACAACCTGACGAGGGTTCCGATCAAGCTCTGGGCGGGCCTGCCGATCGCCCAGCTTTCGTTCATGACGCTCGATGCGCCGGCCGAGCGCCCGTATGGGCACTCGGAGCTCGGCAGCCACTACCAGGGGCAGCGCGCCGCGACCGAAAGCCGCTACGGCGGCGCGGCTTCGGTTAGCGGTGGCGCATAATCGGGGTATTGGAAGCGGCGACAGGAGATCCGATGAGCGGCGAGGCAACTGAGACCAAGGCGGGGGCCAACGGTGCGGGCGCGGGCTCGGAGACGCTGTCGATAACCGACAACCGGACCGGGCGCAGCTACGAGATCCCGATCGTCGACGGCGCCGTGCGCTCACTCGATCTGCGCCAGATCAAGGTCTCAGACGACGAGTTCGGCATGCTCGCCTACGACCCGGCGTTCATGAACACGGCGTCCTGCCGAAGCTCGATCACCTACCTCGACGGCGACGCAGGCGTGCTTCAGTACCGCGGCTACCCGATCGAGCAGCTGGCCGAGAAGTCGACCTATCTCGAGGTCGCCTACCTGCTCGTCCACGGCGAACTGCCAACGAAGGCGCAGCTCGAGGAGTGGACGCACCTGATCACGATCCACACCTTCGTCCACGAGAACATCAAGGGCTTCATGCAGGGCTTCCGCCACGACGCGCACCCGATGGGGATGCTGCTCGGCGCGGTCGGCGCGCTGTCGACGTTCTATCCCGACGCCAACCGCATCCACGACGCCGAGAACCGCGATATCCAGACGATCCGCCTGATCGCCAAGATGCCGACGCTCGCGGCGTTCTCCTACCGCCACAACATGGGCATGCCCTACGTCTATCCCGACAACGATCTCAACTACGCCGGGAACCTGCTCGGGATGCTCTACAAGATGACCGAGCTGAAGTACAAGCCGGACGAGCGCATCGAGCGCGCTCTGGACGTCCTCTTCATCCTCCATGCCGACCACGAGCAGAACTGCTCGACCAGCGCGGTGCGCGCGATCGGCAGCTCCCAGGTCGACCCCTACTCGGCGATCGCCGGCGGCATCGCGGCGCTCTACGGCCCCTCGCACGGCGGCGCCAACGAGGAGGTCGTGCGGATGCTCCACCGCATCGAGCGGCGCGAGAACATCCCCGACTTCATCGCCGGCGTGAAGGCCGGCAACGAGCGGCTGATGGGCTTCGGCCACCGCGTCTACAAGAACTACGACCCGCGCGCGCGGATCATCAAGGGCGCCTGCGAGGACGTCTTCGAGGTCACCGGCATCAACCCGCTGCTGGCGATCGCGACCGAGCTCGAGAAGATCGCGCTCGAGGACGACTACTTCATCTCGCGCAAGCTCTACCCCAACGTCGACTTCTACTCGGGGCTGATCTACGAGGCGCTCGGGCTGCCGATGGCGATGTTCCCGGTGATGTTCGCGATCGGGCGCACGAGCGGCTGGATCGCGCAGTGGCTCGAGATGGTCCAGGACGCCGAGCAGAAGATCGCCCGCCCGCGCCAGATCTACACGGGCTCACTCGACCGTGAGTACGTCGCGCTCGAGCAGCGCGGTTGAGGCTCCGCGGGCGCGGCGAGTGGACGCTGACGGTCCGCGACGGACCGCGCGTCACGCACTCCCGCCACGCCACGCTCGCCGAGGCTGTCACGGCGCTCGAGGAGGCGCTCCTCGAGCTCGAGCCGGGCGCCTCGCGGGATGAGGCGCGCGTCTTCTCGCGGCGGATCGAGCCCGCGGCGCAGATCGCGGCGCGGCTCGAGCTGGCCGGCCCGCGCGGGGAGCGTGGCGGCGTCGATCTGCGCGGCGACGGCTCGGCCGAGGCCTTCACCGGCCGCCTTCGCCGGGCGGCCGTCGAGCAGCGCACCCATGAGTCTGTGGGGGCTGCTCTCGAGCGCGCGCTCGGCGGCGGCGGCGCTACTTGACGACGCGAATCTCGATCGTCCCGCTATAGCTCTCGCTGTAGCTGCAGCTGGCCGGCGGGCCGCCGGCCGGCGTCGCGTCGAGCGAGCAGTCGCTGGTATCGCAGGAGGTCGAGTTGCAGTTTGCCGCGAGGGTCACACCGTCGTAGAGGCCCGAGCCGGCCATCGTGAAGTGGCGGATCTCATCGCCACTCTGCTGGAGCGCCGCGCGGTCGAAGCTGACCGACGCCTGCAGCTGCGAGAAGCCCTGGATCGGGTTCGGCGCGAAGATGCTGAGTCCGTTGCACTGCGGCTGGCCGGGGATCAGCTCGCCGATCGCTCCGACGGTGATCGTGCGGCCGGAGCCGCCGGCGACGACACCCGGGTAGGCGAGGTCGGCCGTGTTTGACGCAAACGGCGTCTGGAGCGCCTGCGTGCAGGTGCTCGTCAGGGCCGCGGAGCCGGCGCACTGCGCGAGCTGCTCGCTGCCCTGAAGCTGGCCGCCCCCCGCCTCGGCGACAGGGCTGTCGCTCGAGCCGCCCGCCGGCGAAAGCACGAAGCGGTAGTACCAGCGGTAGTTGTCTGACTCCGAGTAGGTCGTATCGGCGCTTCGGCAGGCACTGCCGGCGCCGCGCGCGGGCTCGTGGTAGCGGTAGCTGCCACCGCCGCTGCCGCTGAAGATGACGATCAGATCACCCTTCGGCAGCGAACGCGTGTCGCTCGAGTGCGCCGCGAGGGCGCTCGGAAGCGGCGCCGCCACCGCGGCCGCCACCGCGATCGTGACAAGCATCCGAATCCTCATTACCTACCCGAAGGTACAAAACCGGACGGTCGCCCGCAACCGGCGGCGCACGACCTTCACACAACGAGCGCGGATCCGTTTTCGCGCAACCAGGCCGCGGCGTCCCGATATTGCGGGTGGTGCTCGCCGAGCATGCGCCAGAACGCCGGCGAGTGATCGGCGTGGCGCAGATGGCAGACCTCGTGCCAGACGACGTAGTCGAGGACGCGCTCGGGGGCCAGCATCAGGCGCCAGTTGAAGCTCATCGCGCCACCGGCGCCGCAGCTCGCCCAGCGCGTGCGCTGGTTTCGGATCGTCAGCGAGGAGTAGCTCGTCGCGCTCGCCGCCGCCGCCGCGTCGAGGCGGCCGGAGATCTCCGCGCGTGCCGCGCGGCGGTAGAAGCGCTCGATCGCCGCCTTGGCGGCCTCGGGCTCGGCGGGGACGGCGAGGACGCC
This sequence comes from Solirubrobacteraceae bacterium, assembly GCA_035308005.1. GTDB lineage: Bacteria > Actinomycetota > Thermoleophilia > Solirubrobacterales > Solirubrobacteraceae > Palsa-513. Next base: position 3,945 of record DATGHN010000194.1, on the reverse strand, counting down.
GCCCGGCTTGCGCGCGGCGCTCGAGCGCCGCGCGGCGTCGGGGACCACGCGCAGGCGCTCGTCGAGGTAGGGGAGCGTGCCGGGCGGGGAGTGGCGCTCGCGCGCTGCCTCAAGACGTGCCAGCTCGGCCTCGATCCAGGCCGTCAGCTGCTCGACCGCCGCAGCCGCCTCGCGCAGCGCGGCGCGGCGCGGCAGCAGCACCTCGACGCCGTGCTGGGGGTCGACGCGAACCTTGACGCGCCTCGAGCGCGGGCTTCGGCGGACGCTGTAGGCGATCTGGCCGCTCACGGGCGGAGGATAATCGCCGCCATGACGGAGACAACGTTCGTCCGGCTGCCGCAGGGGGTCGAGGAGCCCTTCGAGGTCTTTGTCAACGGCGTGCCGCAGGTCGAAGGCGTCGACTTCCACCGCCTGGGAGGCCTGCTGCGCTTCCAGCGCCGCCTCGCGCACGACCGCGTCTCCGGCTGGCGCTGGCTGATCGGCGCGTTCGGCGTCGGCACCTACCGCCAGGACGACTCGATCGACCTGCGCTACCAGCGCGACGGCGCCGTGCGTGTCACGGCTCTGACAATCGACGGCGAGGCGGGCGACTGATGGCTCGCGCGCGCCGCCCCCGCTTTCGTGCCGCCGACGTCGAGTACAGCGACGGCGAGGGCGGCGCGATCGTCCTGCGCGGCTCGCTGAGCATCGGCACGCGCAGCGTCTACGGGCGGATCCTCAGCGGCGAGGCCCTCACTCCGGGAGCAACTCGCGAGGACGGCTGGCAGCGGGCCTTCGAGTTCCTCTTCGAGCGCCTCGTCGTCAGCTGGACGATCGCCGGGACTGAAGCGCTGCGCGGCGAGCGCGAGCTGCTCGGGCGCCTTCGCTTCGCCTCGAGCGACGAGCGCGCGTGGCTTCGCGAGCGGCTGCGCGAGCACTGTGCAGCGTATTTCCCTGACATTCACGCTCCGTGAGCTAGTGTGCCGCGCGCCGATGCGCCGGACGAAGATAGTCGCCACGATCGGACCCGCCTCGCGGGCGCCCGACGTTCTCGAGCGAATGCTCGAGGCGGGGATGGACGTTGCGCGCCTGAACTACTCCCACGGAAGCCTCGACGAGCACGCCGAGACCGCGGCGGCGGTACGCGCGGCGGCGGCGCGCGTCGGGCGCCCGGTCGCGATCCTCCAGGACCTGCCCGGGCCGAAGCTTCGCATCGGGCCGCTGCGCGACGGGATGGTCGAGCTGACGCCCGGGGAGACGCTGACCTTCCGCTGCGGCGAGGACGAGGAGGGCGACGCGAGCCGGATGACGGTGACCTGGCCCGAGCTCGCCGACTCGGTCGAGCCGGGGGCGATCATCTATCTCGCCGACGGCGCCGTGCGCCTGCGCGTGCGCGAGACCCGGCCGTCGGCCTGCGAGCTCGACACCGAGGTCGAGATCGGCGGCACCGTAGCCTCGCGACAGGGGCTCAACATTCCCGGTCCGGTCGACCGGCTTCCGGCCGTGCCCCAGCGCGACCTCGAGCTGTTGCGCCACGGCGAGTCGATCGGCGTCGACCTGGTCGCGCTGTCGTTCGTGCGCTCGGCGAGCGACATCGAGTTCGTGCGCGAGCGCACGCGGCTGCCGCTGATCGCGAAGATCGAGAAGCCGCAGGCGGTCGAGAACGCCGAGGCCGTCCTGAAGGCGGCCGACTGCGTGATGATCGCGCGCGGCGATCTCGGCATCGAGCTCGCGATCGAGGACGTGCCGCTCGTTCAGAAGCGGCTGCTGCGCCTGGCCGGCGCGCTCGCCCGGCCATCGATCACGGCGACGCAGATGCTCGACTCGATGGTCCACTCGAGCCGTCCGACTCGCGCCGAGGTGGCCGACGTCGCAAACGCGATCCTCGACGGCACCGACGCGGTGATGCTCTCGCAGGAGACGGCCGTCGGCGCCCACCCGATCGGCGCGGTGGCGATGATGGCCTCGATCGCCGAGCGCACCGAGGCGAGCGCCAACTACCTCGAGTGGAACGAGCACCGCGTCCGCCGCGACGCCCGCGACCCGGCCTACACGGTCGCCTACAGCGCCTGTGTTGCGGCGCGCGAGCTCGAGCTCGACGCGCTGGTGATCCCGACGCTGTCGGGCCGCTCGGCGCGGCTGGTCTCCGCACACCGCCCGAACGTGCCGATCTACGCGCTCTCGCCGGGCCATGAGACGGTCCAGCGCTGCGGCCTGATGTGGGGTGTCAAGGCGGCCTGGATGCGCCGCCACGAGGTGACCGAGGAGCTGATTCTCGAGTCCGGGAGACGCGTCGTCGAGCTCGGCTGGGTCCAGCCCGGTCAGCGCGTCGGGATCACGGCCGGTCTTCCGAGCGGGTCTCCGGGGACGACGTCGCTGCTGCAGATCCACCGGGTCTGAAGCGCCCGAAGAATTCGTCCTCGGCGCGGCCGAGTTCGGTCGCCGGCGCATCGCCGAAGATCCACTCGCGCGCGATCCGATGCCAGTTGCCGCTCGCGCGAAGCTGGCTCATCACAGCGAGCGTGAGCGTCTCCGTGCGGCGCCCGAAGAGGTGGTCGGGCGGAAGATTCTCGTGGCGCATCTGCGCGAAGTGGCGCGAGCGCGGGTCGCTCATGTCGATCACGATCTGCGTCGCGATCTCGGGCGTCAGCTCGACCGTCCCGTCGACCGTGTACCACCAGGTGACATCCTCGAACTGCTGGAGGATCTGCTCGGGCGTGTAGCGCTCCGGCTCGATCAGGAAGCCGCCGCTGTGGAGGCGCTCGATCATCTCCTCGCCGCGGCCGGTGATCCCGTAGCGGGCGACCTCGAGCTCGAGCTCGGCGAGGTGCGCCGGCAGCCGCTTGTAGAGGCCGAAATCGAGGAACGCGACGCGGCCGTCCTCGAGCAGCATGAAGTTGCCGGGGTGCGGGTCGCCGGAGAACTGGTGGTGGCGGTACATGCAGCCGAAGTAGAAGCGGAAGAGGATCTCGGCGATGCGGTTGCGGGTCGACGCATCGGCGCCCTTGAGCGCCTCGAAGCCCGTTCCGCTGACGAACTCGCTGACCATCACGCGCTCGCGCGAGAGCGAGCCGATCACATCCGGGACGTAGACGAAGGGATGGCCACGGTAGATCCGGGCCATCGCGCGCTGGTTTGAGGCCTCGAGCTCGTAGTCGAGCTCCTCGTCGATGCGCAGGCGGATCTCCTCGGCGATCTCCTTGACGTCGAGGCCCGGCGCCATTCGCGAGAGCAGGCGCATGATCATCCCGAGGTTCTTCATGTCGGCGCGGACCGCGTTGGCGACGCCTGGGTACTGGACCTTGACGGCCACCGCCCGGCCGTCGTGGAGGGTCGCGCGGTAGACCTGCCCGATCGATGCCGCGGCGATCGGCTCGGGATCGAAGGTCGCGAACAGCTCGTCGAGGGGATCCTCGAACTCGGACTCGATGACGCGGCGCATCTCCTTGAAGGAGACCGTCGGAGCGGCATCGCGCAGCGCGGCGAGCTTGCGCTGGAACTCCTCGCGGTAGGGCTCCGGCACCAGGCCCACGTCGAGGAACGACATGACCTGGCCGAGCTTCATCGCCGCGCCCTTCATCGTCCCGAGCACCGCGACGATCTGCTCGGCGGTCTCGACCTGGCGGCGGGCCAGCGCGGCCTCACTGGCCTCGTCGCCGCGAGCGAGGTTCGCCGCGCGCGTCCCGAACTGGCGGACCGCCTGCCCCGCGGCGAGGCGCCCGATCGTGGCCGAGCGCACCACCCGCGAGGTCGGGATGTTCTCGCGCGGCATCTGGCTAGTCCGGTGTCTGCACTCTCGAGCCGGGGACGATGTCGTCAGAGCCGTCGGGCCAGCGAACCCAGGCCTTGTGGCCGCCGTCGTAGTCGGGCCCGAGCAGGATCAACGTCGCCGGATCGCCGAGCGCGACGCAGAGCTGTGAGCCCTCGCGGTCGAGGCCCCGCCAGATGCGGATGAACGGGTTGTGG
>DATGHN010000193.1:0-2187 GCA_035308005.1 Solirubrobacteraceae bacterium | reverse complement strand
TTGCGGGCGTCGAGCATCGCCTCGAGGAGGTCGCGACGATCGACGGCGTCCTCTACGTCAACGACTCCAAGGCGACCAACGTCGCGAGCGCGCTTGTTGGGCTGCGCTCCTTCGAGGCGGGCAGCGTGCACCTGATCCTCGGCGGGCGCGGCAAGGGGGAGGACTTCGGCGCGCTGCGCGATGAGGTCGCGGTGCGCGCGCGGGCGAGCTATCTGATCGGCGAGGCGGCGGAGGAGATCGCGGAGGCGCTCGAGGGCTTGCCGGTCGTCCGCGCGGGCACACTCGAGGAGGCGGTCGCCGACGCGCGCGCCGCAGCTCGCGCCGGGGAGGTCGTGCTGCTCAGCCCGGCCTGCACGAGCTTTGACCAGTTCCGCGACTACGAGGAGCGCGGCGCGGCGTTCAAGGCGCTCGCCGGCGGCTGAGCGGGCAAGTTTGCGCCCAGGCGGGAGGAGTTTCGCCTGGTGCGTGGACGGGGGAAGGCTTTCGGGGGCGCGGAGCGAAGTAGTCGCAATGGCGTCGGTTGCCGCCACCCCTGATGGCGTTCAGCACCCCGCTGAGCCGAATGCGCGCGTGGCGCCGCTGCGCCTGCCGATCGAGCACAGCCTGCTTCTGACGGCGACGCTGTGCCTGCTCGCGGGCGGCGCCGTGATGGTCTACAGCGCCTCCGCGCCATCGGCGCTCAGCGGCGGTACCGCGGGCGGCGCGAGCGCGCTGATCCGCTTTGTCATCTACGCGGCGATCGGACTTGCCGTGCTCCGCTACGCGGCGCGCACCGAGCTCGAGCGGATCCGCTACTTGACGGGGCGGCTGCTGGCCGTCGCCTTCGTGCTGCTGTTGGCCGTTCGCATCCCCGGGATCGGAACGACGACGCTTGGCGCGCAGCGCTGGATCGGGATCGGGCCCGTTCAGTTCGAGCCCTCGGAGCTGATGAAGCTGGCCCTCGTCCTCTACGCGGCGCACGTCCTGTCGTTCGGGCGCCTTGGCGGGCGAAACCTCCACCAGGCGCTCAAGCGCGTCGGCATCGTCGGCGCGGCGGCGATCCTGCTCGTCGCCTCACAGCCCGACATCGGCACGGCGATGGTGATCGCGATGGCGCTCTGTGCGGTCGTGCTCGCGGCCGGGATCCCGGTCCGCACGCTCGCCGTGATCGCCGTCGTCGGGATCGCCGCGGTCGTCGGCTACGCGATCGCCGTGCCCTACGCGGGCGCGCGCCTGACCTCCTTCATCGATCCGTGGGCGCACGCCTTCGGCAGCGGCCGCCAGTCGGTCCAGAGCCAGATCGCGGTCGGCTCAGGCGGCCTGTTCGGCCGCGGGCCGGGCGCCTCGGTCCAGAAGCTCGATTACCTCCCGGAGGCGCCGACCGACTTCATCCTCGCGGTGATCGGCGAGGAGCTCGGGTTCGTCGGCATCGCGGTGCTGTTGTCCTTGTACGGGCTGATCGCCTACGCCGGCATGCGCGCGGCGCGCGCCGCGCGAGGGACCTACGCGCTGCTGATCGCGGTCGGCGTGACGTCGCTGATCGTCTTCCAGGCGGCGCTGAACGTCTTCGCGGTGCTCGGGATCGCGCCGATCACCGGGGTGCCGCTGCCGTTCGTCTCCTACGGCGCGAGCAACCTGCTCGTGCTGCTCGCGGGCATGGGACTTCTCTTGAATGTCGCCGGCGGCGGCGCGGCGCACCTGCGCGCGGTCGGCAGCACGCGGCGTGGAAAAGCGAAACGATCAGGCGGTGAGCAGAGCGCCGAGGATCGCGATAGCAGCCGGCGGGACAGCGGGACACGTCGTTCCCGCACTGGCGGTCGCCGACGCGCTAGCGGCTAGGGGGGCTGAGGTCGTCTTCATCGGCGGCGACCGTGCCGAGCGCGAGCTCGTGCCCGCCGCCGGCTACCCCTTCGAGCGCCTGTCGGTGTCGGCGCTCGATCGTCGCAACCCGCTGCGCGCGCTGCGCGCACTCGTACGCGCGCTCGGCGCGGCGTTCCGCGCGCGGTCGTTGCTTCGAGGCGTCGACGCGGTGCTCGGCGGCGGCGGCTACGTCGCAGGCCCGGTCACGCTCGCCGCGGCGCTGCGGCGGATCCCGATCGTCCTGACCGAGGCCGACAGCCACCTCGGGATCGCAAACCGCGCGCTCGCGCCGTTCGCGCGGAATGTCTGCCTCGCTTTCCCGATCGTCGGGCGCGACGGCGGCCGCTA
>DATGHN010000192.1:0-5015 GCA_035308005.1 Solirubrobacteraceae bacterium | reverse complement strand
TCGGCGCCGACGCGTGTCGTCGCCAGCGCGACGCGGCCGCTGGAGTCGACGATCTCGCCGCGCGGCGCCGGCAGCGGAATCGAGCGCCACACATTGGCGGTCGCGAGCGCGACGTTCTGCGGCCCGGTCAGCACCTGCAGGTACCACAGCCGGAAGGCGATGATCGCGAACAGCACGAACGCGAGCACGCCGAGCACGCCGACGCGGCGCGTGAGCTGGGGCGGCAGCGGCGTGCGCCGTTGCAGCGGCGGCTCGATCACGGGCGCGAGAGCGGGCTGAGGCCGCCGGTCGTGTAGGCGCGGCGCCGGCGCCGGCGGGGATCCTCAGGGAGCGCCGGGATCAGCCAGCGACGCACGATCGAGTACACCGGAACGGCGATCAGCGAGTTGAGCGCGATGCCCAGCAGAATGTCACGGACGAGTCGCAGGCCGACCGGCGAGGTCGCGCCCAGGCTTATCTCGAGGATCGCGTAGCCGACGGCCGCGATCGCCGTTGCGGCGGCGCCGAGCAGCAGCGGCGTGAACGGCGCCTCCGGTGCGCGCAACTCGCGCACGCGACCCGCGCCGTAGCCGACGAGCGTGAAGACGAGCGCGAAGACGCCGAGCGTCTGCGCGAAGGCGAGATCGAGGAAGAGCCCGACGCCGAAGCCGAACGCGGCCCCCGAGAGCGCGCCGGTCAGGAAGCCGGCGCTTGCGACGACTAGCGGCGCGAGGTCCGCGTTGACGCCGAAGATCTGGATCTGCGCGACGGCGGCGACCTGGACCAGCACCGAGACGAAGGCGAGCGCCGCGAGTCGCAGGATCAGGTTCGTCGCGTCGCTCACGGCGCCGGCACCGAGGTCAGGACCTGCACCGTGTCAAGCGACGTCAGATCGGCGGTCGGCGCGACAGTAACCGTGTCGTTGGTCGCGCTGACCGCCGTGACCTTGCCGATCACGATCCCAGCCGGGAAGAAGGACGCGTTCTGGGTCGTCCGCTCGCCGGCCGTGACGATCAGGTCGCCGACGCTCACCTTGCTGGGCCGCGAAACGTCCGCCATCTGGAGTACCCCCTGGTTACCTGGCTCGGGGACGACCAGCCCGAACTCGCGACTCGAGCTGTCGCGCGCGGCGACACCGGAGCTCGGATCGTTGAGCAGCGTCACGATCGACGAGGACGGCGCGACCTCGGTGACGGTGCCGATCGCGCCGTCGGGGTCGATGACCGGGTCGTTGACGTGGACGCCGGAGCCGCTGCCGGCGTTGATCGTCACGTTCGAGACCCACAGGCCGTTGGGCTGTTCGATGACGCTCGCATCGACGGGTCCGTCGGGGCTCAGTTGGAGGGTGGAGTCGATGCGGCGGAGCTTCGTCGTGTCCTGGTGCGACTGCGCGCTCGCCTCAAGCGATGCGATCTTTCGGTCGGCTGCTGCCAGCTCACGGCGGTAGGTGTCGCGCTGGCTCGAAGCGTGGAAGACGTCGTCGACCCAGTGGATCAGGTCGTGAACCGGCGTGAGAACCTTGCTGGCCCCCGTCTCGACGGGCGACACGACGTCGAGGAAGCCGCTCTGCACCGTGTGCAGAGCTCCGCCCGAGCCGCCGAAGCTCGCGCTGATGAGGATCAGGGAAAGTGCGACGAGGAGCGCAAGCAGCGCGCGACGTCGGCGGACGGTCTTGTCTCGCACGGGCAGGGAAGGTGGGTAGAGGGGCGCATCAGCGTCGGCGGCGCCGGCCGTTGTTGGAGCCCTGGCCGGCGCGGTTGGTGCGATGGATGACTTCGAACTCCTCGAGCGAGCGGCCTGAGCCGACGGCCACGCAGGTCAGTGGCGACTCCGCGAGGTGCGTCGGGATCTGCGTCTCGTCGCGAACGCGCTCGTCGAGGCCTTGGAGCAGCGCTCCCCCGCCGGCGAGCACGATGCCGCGATCCATGATGTCTGAGGCCAGCTCTGGCGGGGTGCGATCGAGTGTGACCTTGATGGCGTCGATGATCTGCGAGAGCGGCTCCTCGAGCGCCGTGCGAATCTCCTCGCTGGTCAAGACGATCGTCTTGGGCAGGCCGGAGACCATGTCGCGGCCGCGGATCTCGGCCTGAAGCTCCTCGGCCATCGGGAACGCGGAGCCGATCTCGAGCTTGAGCTCCTCAGCTGTCTGCTGACCGATCAACAGCTTGTACTCGCGCTTGGCGTAGTTGATGATCGCCTCGTCGAGCTCGTCTCCTCCGATCCGGATCGACTGCGAGACGACGATGCCGCCGAGTGAGATCACGGCGACCTCGGAGGTTCCCCCGCCGATGTCGACGACCATCGAGCCGGTCGGCTCGCCGACCGGCAGGCCGGCGCCGATCGCCGCGGCCATCGGCTCCTCGATCAGATAGGCCTGACGCGCGCCGGCAGACAGGCACGCCTCCTCGACCGCGCGCTTCTCGACGCCTGTCACGCCCGATGGCACGCAGACGACGACGCGCGGGTGGGCGAAGCGGCTCTGGTGCACCTTCTGGATGAAGTGCCGAAGCATCTCCTCGGTGACGTCGAAGTCGGCGATGACGCCGTCCTTCAGCGGCCGGATCGCTGAGATCGTGCCCGGCGTGCGGCCGAGCATCCGCTTGGCCTCGATGCCGACGGCGTGGACCTCGCCGGTCCGCGAGTCGATCGCGACGACGCTCGGCTCCGAGAGGACGATGCCGCGACCGCGGACGTAAACGAGCGTGTTGGCCGTGCCCAGATCGACGGCCATGTCGCGGCCGCCGAACCCGGTCATGTAGCTGAAGAAACCCATCTCTGGCTGTGACAAGACGCGGGCCGCGGCGTTTATCGCCGCGCCGTTCAGCTATCTCGCCAAGCGGGGGACGGCTGTACGGAGGAGGCCCCCGGACTTGGCCACGCAGTGTAGCGGCCTACCGCCGACACGGCACGTTAGGGCCTGCATAACCGCTGCATTTGACCCTTATCCGTCACCCTGAACGCAATGTTGCGCGAGCAGCGTCGGGAGTAGTCCCAGCAGCGCCGCGACGGGCAGCCCGACGACGTTGGTCCAGTCGCCGTCGATCGCAGCAACGAGCGCACAGCCCGCGCCCTGGATCGCATAGCCCCCGGCTCGCTCGCGCCACTCGCCGCGGCCGAGGTACCAGTCGATGTCCGTTGCGGAGAGCTCGCGGAAGCTGACCGCCGTCTCCGCAGTGGCGGTTCTCGCCGCGCCCTCGCCCGCGAGCGCCAGACCGCTGACGACGCTGTGCGTACGCCCCGACAGCGCGAGCAGGGTCGCGCGCGCCTGCTCGCTGTCCGCCGGCTTACCGAACAGACGCCCGTCAAGTGAGACGACCGTGTCGACGCCAAGCACCAGCTCATCGGCGGCGCGCGGTACATCAAGCGCCTTGCCGAGGGCGTTGGCGAGCGCCACCTCGTGCGCCTCGCCCTGTTCGCCTTCTTCGAAATCAGACGGGCGAACGTCGAAGCTCACCCCGAGCGCAGCCAGGATCGCCCGGCGCTGGGGCGAGCGCGACGCGAGGACGAGGACGCTCAGACGCCCTCCGGGAAGAAGATCGCTATCTCACGCTGCGCTGACTCGCTCGCGTCAGATCCGTGGACGAGGTTCTCGCCGGTCGCGATCGCGAGGTCGCCGCGGATCGAGCCGGGCGCCGCCTCGATCGGGTTAGTCGCGCCGATCACCTGGCGCGCGGCGGCGATCGCCGACGGCCCCTCGAGGACCATCGCGACAAGCGGGCCGGACGTGATGAAGTCGGCAAGCTCGCCGAAGAACGACTTCTCGAGATGTTCGGCGTAGTGGCGCTCGGCGAGGTCGCGGGTCATCGTCATCACGCGCAGAGCGACGGGACGAAGGCCCTTGCGCTCGAAGCGGTCGATGATCTCGCCGGTCAGGCGGCGGCCATAGGCGTCGGGCTTGACGAGAATGAGCGTGCGCTCCATAGCGGCGGGTCTCCTCGAATTAGGGGTTGGGTGCGCTAGGGGGCGGGCGGAAGGTCGCCCGCCAGCGCCTCTCGGCGCCGGCGCGACGCACGGCCTCCGACAACCGGCGTCTCGCAGTACGGGCAGACGCTCCAGTTCATCTCAAGGGGCCGCTGGCAGCTCGAGCACGCATCGCGCAGCCGGCTGCGGCAGTTGGGGCAGATCAGGTAGTCCTTCTCCACCTCCTGACCGCACTGCTGACAGGCGAGATAGGAGAGCTGCGACAGCCGCGCCTCAGCGGCCGCCATCTCGAGGTCGCGCTCGCGAGCGTCCTCGAGGAACTCCGGCGGGCGCACGATCATGTAGACGATCGTGCCCACGAACGGGAACAGCGAGGCCGCCGTCGCGCAGAAGATGAGAACTGGATCGTTGATGCGCCGCTTGGCGTCGGTGCGCGTCCAGTAGATCATCGCCAGCCAGACGATCGCCAGGAACAGGATCACCAGGTTGATCGCGAGGTTCACGCCGTTGTTGGAGATCCCGAAATAGCCGATTGGCGCAGGCACTTCGGGCGAGTGTAGCGGTCGCTACTACAGGAAAAGACGGCCGAACAGGTAACCGAGTCCGACGAAAACGAGGATCACCGCGGCGACGACAAGCGCCACCGCGCCCATCATCACGAGCAGCGACGGACCGTCGTCGTCGTTCAAAGCGCCGACCCGCGCTGGCCAGGTGAACGCAGCAGATCCGAGATCAGGTAGATCGATCCGGTCGCGACCACGACGCCACCCGGTCCGGCCAGCTCGCGTGCACGCGCGAGCGCCGCGTGCGGCCCCTGAACGAGCGTCGCGGCGGCGCCTCCGATCTGCCCAACCAATGAGGCGATCGTGGCGGCCGGCAACGCGCGCGGGCTCGAGCAGGCGGTGCAGACGACCGCGTCGCAGCAGCCGAGCAGCCGCGCGAGCATGCCGGCGGCGTCCTTGTCGTCGAGGATCGACACGACCGCGACGAGGCGGCGGCCGGCGGCGAAAGCGGGCAGCGACTGCGTCAGCGCCTCGATTCCGCCGTCGTTGTGGGCGCCATCGAGAAGCGTGACGGGCGTGCCGTCGAGGACCTGGAAGCGGCCCGGCACGACG
>DATGHN010000191.1:0-2151 GCA_035308005.1 Solirubrobacteraceae bacterium | reverse complement strand
TGTAGGGCTCATCAACAATGCGTTGCAATCGCTCAGGATCACGGAACAGGCGATCCCCTGGCTGATCGACGGCTGGCTCGCCTTCTTCGCCATTGTTGTCGCCGAGGTTTGGTCCTCGACGCCGGTCTTCGCCATCCTGATTCTCGCGGGCCTGCTCGCTATGCCGCGGGAGCCGATCGAAGCGGCGAAAGTCGACGGCTGCACCCCATGGCAAAGCTTTCGGTACGTGACCTGGCCGTTCATCATGCCGTTCGCCTATATCGCGATGACCATCCGCTCGCTCGACGTCGGACGCGCCTATGACATCGTCAAGATCATGACCGACGGAGGACCGGCGCGAAGGACCGAGCTCATCTGGACTCTCGTCGGCCGCACCGCCTATGGCGACGCGCGCATGGGAGCGGCGAACGCGATGGCCTACGCCTCGATCGTGCTCTCGATTCTCTTCACCCTCTATTTCTTCCGAAAACTCGCCTCCGCGCGAGCGCAGATCGCGGCGGACTGGTGAGATGGCTCTGACTCGAAACCAGACGTCTCAACTCGTCCGCATGGGCGCAAGCGTCGCTCACTCAACGGGTCTCTTGCTCGCCATGCTGGTCATCTGTCTGCCGGGCGCCTGGATCGTGCTTAACTCCTTGCGTCCGACCGTGGAGATCATGGCGAAGCCGCCCGTCTGGATCCCGCGGAATCTGTCCTTCGAAGCCTATACGTCGATGTTCGGCGGCTTGGGACAAGGCGGCGTTCCGGTGCTCGACTATTTCCGCAATTCGCTGATCGTCTCGATCGCCTCGACCGTGATCGCGATCGCGATCGGCATGGCCGGGGGATACGCGTTCGCGCGCTACCGCTTCAAGGGAAAGTCCGCCCTGTTCCTGGGCCTCATGCTGACCCGGACGGTGCCGGGAATCGCGCTGTCGCTGCCGCTGTTCATCATCTTCGCGCGCACCGGACTGATCGATACGCATATCGGGCTGATCCTCGTTTACGTAGCCCTCAACGTGCCCTTCACCATCTGGCTGATCGACGGGTTCTTCCGTCAGGTCCCGCGCGACCTCGCGGAGGCCGCCCAGATCGACGGCTGCACGCGCTGGCAGGCGTTCTGGCAAGTCGAGTTTCCGCTCGCGGGCCCGGGCGTCGCTTCCGCCGCGATCTTCGCCTTCATGACGTCGTGGAACGAGTTCGCGCTCGCCTCGCAGCTCACACGCTCGGTGAACTCACAGACCCTGCCAGTCGGTCTGCTCGACTTCACCTCCGAGTACACCATCGACTGGCGCGGCATGTGCGCTCTCGCGGTGGTGATGATCGCGCCCGCCTTTGCGCTGACCTTCGTCATCCAGAAGCGGCTCGTGTCGGGGCTCACCTTCGGCGCGGTGAAAGGCTGAACCCGTGGCGACAGTGACGCTCGAACGGCTGGTCAAGCGTTATGGCGCCGTCGAGGCGGTGCGCGCGATCGACCTCGACATCGCCAGGGGCGAGTTCGTGGCGCTGGTCGGGCCGTCGGGCTGCGGCAAATCGACGACGCTGAGAATGATCGCAGGCCTCGAGGAGATCACCTCGGGCACGATCCGCATCGGCGGCGAGATCGTCAACGACCTGCCCCCGCGCGCGCGCAACATCTCGATGGTGTTCCAGTCCTATGCGCTCTACCCGCACATGAGCGTGCGCGAGAACCTGGGCTTCTCACTCAAGATCGCCAAGCGCCCGCAGGCGGAGATCGACGCGCGGGTGGCCGAGGCGAGCGACATCCTGCGCCTGAGCGAACTGCTCGACCGGCGGCCCTCGCAGCTCTCGGGTGGACAGCGCCAGCGCGTGGCGATGGGGCGGGCCATCGTGCGCAAGCCGCAGGTGTTCCTGTTCGACGAGCCGCTCTCCAACCTCGACGCCAAATTGCGCGCGCAGATGCGCACCGAGATCAAGCTCCTCCACGCCCGCGTGCCCTCGACCGTCGTCTACGTCACCCACGACCAGGTCGAGGCGATGACGCTCGCCGACCGGATCGTCATCATGCGCGACGGTCTCATCGAGCAGGCCGGTACGCCGGAGGATGTCTTCCATCGGCCGGCGAGCCGCTTCGTCGCCGGCTTCATCGGCTCGCCGACCATGAATCTGATCGACGCCGAAATCGCCGACAGCCGCGTCGTCTTTAGGGGC
>DATGHN010000190.1:0-7324 GCA_035308005.1 Solirubrobacteraceae bacterium | reverse complement strand
AAGTCGATCGCCAGGGCGAGCACGACCGCGCAGACGATCGCCAGCGCGATCCCGAGCACCGCCTCCTCGGTTGTCGTGGCGATCGCCGGGGCGAGATCCGAGCGGTCGGCCCAGGTGCTTCGCACGACCAGCCAGGGGCCTGGTAGCGAGAGGCTCGCGTGCGCCGCGTTGGCCGCGAGATCCCAGGCCAGGGTCAGCGCGGCCAGCGCGAGCGCCGGCGGCCAGGCGCTTGCGAACAGGCGCCGCATCGCCCGCTCTCAGCCGCCCGAGCGCAGCAGCGAGTTGGTGTAGAGCGAGCTTGGCGGCGGCGTCGTCTTGATCAGGTGGCCGCCGGCGAGGATCCGCTCGAGTCCCGCGTAGTCGGCGTCGGTCTCGGGGCCCCAGACGCCGCCCTTGTCGAGGAAGTGCGGCGCGGTCTCGTTGCCGGTCGCCACGACGATCGCCTTCGAGTTGCCAAGCGCCGTGCGGTTTGCTGCGATCAGGATCTGCTCGGCGGCGGCGGAGTGGTGGGCCGCGTACTCATACCCCTGCGCGAGCGCGGTCAGCGCGCGCGCGAGCACCGGGCCGCGCGCCGCGATGTCCTTGTCGCTTGCGACGAAGACGGCATTCGGGTAGTCGCCGGCGGCGCCGAGGTACTGCTTGTAGGGGAAGAGGCGGAGCTTGGTGCCCTGCAGCGCCGCCGTGACGTCGTCGATCCCGCCGAAGACCGCCGTGTAGTCGACGCGGTGAGCCTTCAGCGCCGTGATCACGTCGGCGTCGAGGATGACCTGCCTGAAGATCGGCTTCTTGACGCCGTCGGCGCGCAGGATCGACGTCACAAGCGGTTGGTCGGACTTGATCCCGAATCCCCCGTAGGTCTTGCCGTTGAGCTGCGCCGGGCGCGTGTACTTGGAGGAGGCGAGGACGGCCAGCGCCGTCGTGTTGTCGCTAACGAGCGCCGCGACGGCCTTGTAATGGAGGACGCCGTTGGCGTTGTTGATGATCACGTCCGGCGGATAGCTGATGCCGAGGTCGGTCGTGCCCGCCTGGACCAGCTGCTCGGCCGACGCGTTGGCGTAGGGGAGGACGACTGCGTTGATGTGCTGGGCCGCGAAGTAGCCCTTGGCGATCGCGTCGTAGATGCCGAGGTAGTTGACGTTGGCGGTGTAGTCGAGCGCGATCTTCACGGTCGCAGTGGCGGGCGCCGAGCCGGAGGCGGGCGAATCGAGGGTCGCCGTGGCGGTCGCGGCGGCGGCGCACACGAGCAGCGACGCGGCCGCGCGGCGGCGAACACAGTGGCGGAACGGCAGGATGGACATCGCTCTCCCTTCGCTGGTATGAACCAGAGCAGGTTCTTCGGGTCGGCGCTGAACGCGCCCTCTCAGCCCCTGAGGGGACTCCCCGGATTGCGGATATGGACCGCCAGCGACCTTATCCCCTAGCGCAGGAGGCGTCAACGATCGAGCGGGCGCTGCGTGCGGCGCGGCCGAGCGCCGGCGCGACGCGGGTGCTTGCGATCGACGGCCGCTCGGGGTCGGGCAAGTCGACGCTCGCGGCCGAGCTCGCCGTGCGCCTGGGCGGCGCGCCGGTCGTCTCGCTCGAGGACCTCTACGGCGGCTGGGACGGGCTCGAGGACGGCGTCCTCCTGGTGCGCGAGGCGGTGCTCGAGCCGCTCGCGTCGGGCGCCACCGCTGCGGTTCCGCGTTATGACTGGCACACCGGAGCGTGGGCCGCGCCCTGGAGTCTCGAGCCACCGGTGGAGCTGATTGTCGAGGGCGTCGGGGCAGGCGCGCTGGCGCTCGCGCCGTTTACGAGCGTGCTCGTCTGGATCGAGCTCGACGAGGACACGCGACGGCGGAACGCCCTCGAGCAGCGCGGCGACCGCTCGATCTATGAGCCGCACTGGGAGCGCTGGGCGTTCCAGGAGGAGGAGCACTACGCCCGCGAGCGCACCTGGGAGCGCGCGGCGGTGCGCCTGCGCGGATAGCCGCTACTCGGGAAAGCGCACCGCGAGGCGGCTGGTGACGAGTCCCGTGTTAAGCCCGATCGTGCGCAGGCCGCCGAACATCCGCGCGTGTTCGATCTTGCAGCAGCGGTCCATGACGATCTCGAGCCCCGCCGCTCGCGCGGTATCCGCCGCGGGCTCGCTGATGACCGTCAGCTGTAGCCAGAGGACCTTCGCGCCGATCGCGACCGCCTGCTCGGCGATCGCCGGCGCCTCCTCGGCAGGCCGGAAGACGTTGACGATCTCGATCGGATGAGGATGAGCCTCGGCGGCGGCGACGAGGTCTGCGTAGACCGGGCGCCCGAGGATCTCCTGACCCGCGCGGACCGGATTGACCGGCACGATGTCGTAGCCGTTGGCGTCGAGGTAGATCGCCGCGAAGGAGCTCGCGTTGTAGTAGCTGGTGCTTAGGCCGACCATCGCGATCGTCCGGTATTGGGTCAGGATCCGGTAGCGATCGGCCTTGGTGAGACCGAGCTGGTTGTGTTCGCCGATCTGGCTCATGAGTGGTAGGGCGCGCCGAAGGCCTTCGAGAGAATCGAGTGCCCACGACCGTCGTGAAGCGAAGGCGCGTCCTCGCGCTGCGAGGCTTCGAGCGCCTGCTCGAGATCCCAGAGGATGTCCTCGATGTTCTCGATCCCGATCGAGAGGCGCACGCGCTCGGGGCCGATCCGCGCGGCGCGCAGCTCGTTGTCGCTGAGCTGCTGGTGCGTCGTCGAGGCTGGGTGGATGACGAGCGACTTGGCGTCGCCGACGTTGGCGAGGTGGCTGAAGAGCTGCAGGGACTCGATCAGCCGCCGCCCGGCCTCGCGGCCGCCGCGAATGCCGAACGTCATGATCGCGCCCGCTCCGCGCGGCAGGTACTTGAGCGCGAGTGAGTGATAGGGGCTCGACGTCAAGCCCGGGTAGTCGACGTACTCGACCGCTTCGTGCTGGGCGAGGAACTCGGCGACGCGCTGCGCGTTGGCGACGTGGCGCTCCATGCGGACCGGCAGCGTCTCGAGGCCGATCAGCATCTGCCAGGCGGTGAACGGCGCCATCGTCGGGCCGTAGTCGCGTAGCGTCTCGGCGCGGCACTTGAGCAGCCAGCCGAAGTCCCCGAAGTACTCGTGGAAGCGGAGGTCGTGGTAGCCCTTCGACGGCTCGGTCATGCCCGGGAACTTGCCGTTGTCCCACGGAAAGCGGCCGCTGTCGACGATGACGCCGCCGATCGCCGTGCCGTGGCCGCAGATGAACTTCGTCGCCGAGTGCACGACGATGTCGGCTCCCCAGTCGAGCGGCCGGCAGAGGTAGGGGGAGGCGAACGTGTTGTCGACGACCAGCGGGACGTCGTTCTCGTGGGCGATTTGCGCAAGCGCCTCGATGTCGATGACGTCGATCGTCGGGTTGCCGATCATCTCCGCGTAGAAGGCCTTCGTCCGCGGCGTCACCGCCGCGCGCCACTGGTCGAGGTCCGAGCCGTCGACGAAGCGGGCGTCGATGCCGATCCTGCGGAAGCTGACGTCGAACTGCTGGAAGCTGCCTCCGTAGAGGCTTCGCGAGGAGACGAACTCGTCGCCTGACTCCATCAGGGTGAACAGCGCGAGGTGCTGCGCGGCCTGGCCCGACGCCGTCGCGACCGCTCCGATGCCGTTCTCAAGCGCTGCGACGCGCTCCTCGAAGACCGCGGTCGTGGGGTTCATGATCCGCGAGTACACGTTGCCGAAGCGCTGGAGCGCGAAGAGGTTCGCCGCGTGCTCGGTGTCCTCGAACACGTAGGCGCCCGTCTGGTAGATCGGCACCGCGCGGCTGCCGGTCACCGGGTCCGGGCGCTGGCCGGCGTGCACCGCGAGCGTGTCGAAGCCGAACTGGCGATCCTCGGGCATCGCGCCAGATGCTAGTTCTTGGCTGCGCGGTCGCCGTCGGCGGACGGCGGCAGCAGTGCCTCGAAGCGCGGATCGCCGTGCAGCGAATCGAGGTCGGGATCCTCGCGGGCGTTCTCGCCGAGGGCTGGGCGCTCGCTCAGCGCCGCGCCGAGGTGCTCGAGCGCTGGCTCCGTCTCACCGAGCAGGGCGTCGACGCAGGCCAGGTTGAAGAGAACGTAGGCGTCGCTCGGGTCGCGCTCGAGCGCCTGCTGCAGGATCTCGCGCGCGTCGGCGAGGCGGCCGGCTTCGATCGCCTCGATCGCGTCGTGGTTTGACTCCCAGGAGCGCGGCACGAACGCTGCCCCGGGTTCGCCGCCGGCGGCGATGACCGCCGTATCGGCCTCCGCCGCGACTGCGCCGCGGTTCACCGCGGGGTCGCGGACGTAGACGATCGAGCCGGCCGGCGCGTCGACATCCTCGCCGTCGATCGTGAAGGTCGCGCGGCCGCTGATCACGAGGTAGACCTCCTCGTGGGCCGAGGGGTCCTCGTCGTGGCTTGGGACGATCACATCGCCCGCCTCGCGACCGCGCCAGCCGTTGATCCCAAAGCTCTCGATCCCGAGGTGGCGGCGGATCGGCGACCAGCCGTCGGCGTGCTCGATTTCGGCGAGGGTGACCAGCTCGTAGCGGCGCTGCGGAGCCAAGTTGGCAGCCAGGCTAGCAGCGCGCCACGGCCTTCGCGCCCGGCCTGGACAGTCTCTCTCAAATCTGCTACGATCCGACTTAGATTTCATGCAGCCTGACCGATTCACGATCCGCGCCCAGGAGGCGCTCGCCGAGTCCGTGCGGCTCGCGCAGGCTGCGGGCAATCCCCAGGTCACGCCGGGCCATGTGCTTCAGGCGCTGCTCGCAGACCCCGACGGCATCGCGCGTTCGCTGCTTCGCAAGCTCGGCAGCGATCCGGGTGCGATCCGCGGCCCGCTGAACGCCGCGCTCGAGCAGCTCCCGGTTCTCGGCAGCGCCGCGGCCGAGGCGCCACCGGTCGCCTCTGAGCTCGCCGCCGTCCTCAACGGCGCCGACGGCGAGGCACGGCGGCTCTCCGACGACTACGTCTCGACCGAGCACCTGCTGCTCGCGCTGAGCGCGCACCCGGGCCGCGTCGGCGACATGCTGCGCGCGGCGGGCGCCACCCACGAGCGCCTCGAGTCGGCGCTCACCGAGGTGCGCGGATCCCACCGCGTCACCGACCAGAACCCCGAGGAGCGCTACCAGGCCCTCGAGCGCTTCGGGCGCGACCTCACGACCGAGGCGGCTGACGGCAAGCTCGACCCGGTGATCGGGCGCGACGCGGCGATCCGCCGCGTCGTCCAGATCCTCGCGCGGCGCACGAAGAACAACCCCGTGCTGATCGGCGAGCCGGGCGTCGGCAAGACCGCGATCGTCGAGGGGCTCGCGCAGCGGATCGTCTCCGGCGACGTCCCCGAGACGCTGCGCGACCGCCGCGTGGTCGCCCTCGACCTGGGCGCGCTGCTGGCGGGCTCGAAGTACCGCGGCGAGTTCGAGGACCGCCTGAAGGCCGTGCTCAAGGAGATCGCCGAGGCCGCCGGCCAGGTGATCCTCTTCATCGACGAGCTGCACACGATCGTCGGCGCCGGCGCCGCCGAGGGCGCCGTCGACGCCGCCAACCTGCTCAAGCCGATGCTCGCCCGCGGCGAGCTGCGCGCCGTCGGCGCGACGACGCTTGATGAGTACCGCAAGCACATCGAGAAGGACGCCGCGCTCGAGCGCCGCTTCCAGCCGGTCTACGTCGATGAGCCGAGCGTCGAGGACACGATCGCGATCCTCCGCGGGCTCAAGGAGCGCTACGAGAACCATCACGGCGTGCGCATCCAGGACTCGGCGCTGATCGCCGCCGCCGAGCTGTCCGACCGCTACATCGCGGACCGCTTCCTCCCCGACAAGGCGATCGACCTCGTCGACGAGGCGGCCTCGCGCCTGCGCATCGAGATCGACTCGCTGCCGACCGAGATCGACCAGGTCGACCGCCGCGTCATGCAGCTCGAGATCGAGCTGACCTCGCTTGCCAAGGAGACCGACGACGCCTCGGCGCAGCGCCGCGCGGCGCTCGAGCGCGAGCTCGCCGAGCAGCGCGAGCGCTCGGCTGCGATGAAGGCGCAGTGGCAGTCAGAGAAGGACGCGATCATGGCGATCTCAGAGACCAAGAAGCAGCTCGAGACCGCGCGCACCGACGTCGAGCGCGCCGAGCGCGCCGCCGACCTGCAGCGCGCCGCCGAGCTTCGCTACGGGATCATCCCCGAGCTCGAGCGCGACCTCGCGCAGCGCGAGGACGCCGCCGCCCAGGGTGGCGCCGCGGTGTTCCTCAAGGAGGAGGTCGACGCCGACGACGTCGCCACCGTCGTCGCGACCTGGACCGGCATCCCGGTCACCCGCCTGCTCGAGGGCGAGGTCGAGAAGCTCGTCCACATGGAGGAGCGACTCCACGCCCGCGTGATCGGCCAGGACGAGGCCGTCGAGGCGGTCTCGACAGCGATCCGCCGCTCCCGCGCCGGCCTCTCCGATCCCGACCGCCCGATCGGCTCATTCCTGTTCCTCGGCCCGACCGGCGTCGGCAAGACCGAGCTCGCCCGCGCGCTCGCCGAGTTCCTCTTCGACACCGAGGACGCGATGGTCCGCATCGACATGTCCGAGTACATGGAGCGCCACGCGGTCTCGCGCCTGGTCGGCGCGCCCCCCGGCTACATCGGCTACGACGAGGGCGGCCAGCTGACCGAGGCGGTGCGCCGGCGCCCCTACTCGGTCGTGCTGCTCGACGAGATCGAGAAGGCCCACCCCGACGTCTTCAACACGCTGCTCGCCGTGCTCGATGACGGCCGCCTGACCGACGGCCAGGGCCGCACCGTCGACTTCAAGAACGCCGTGCTGATCATGACCTCGAACATCCGCCCCGCCGGCGGCGACGTGCGCCAGGCGCTGCTCGAGCACTTCAAGCCCGAGTTCATCAACCGCCTGGACGACATCGTCGAGTTCGCGCCGCTGAGCCGCGCAGAGCTGGGAGAGATCGTGACGCTCCAGCTCGCCGGCGTGATCGCGCGGCTCGCCGCCCGCGGGATCGAGCTGCGGATCTCCGACGACGCCCGCACGCTGCTGGGCAACCTCGGCTACGACCCCGTCTACGGCGCGCGGCCGCTCAAGCGCGTCGTGCAGAAGCAGCTCGTCGACCGCCTCGCCAAGGGCCTGCTCGACGGCACGATCCGCGACGGCGACGTCGTCGAGGCCGAGGCCTCCGCGGGCGAGATCGCGATCGTGACGCTGCGCGACGCCGTCAGCGCCGCCGCCGCGGCCTGAGGACGCCAGGCGCCCTTCGTCAGCCGGCCGCTGCGCCTCGGTTGCGCGGACCCCGGCCGGCCACTCTGGCCCGAGGCCGCCGCCGCTTGGAGACGCGGCTCGATCGATGTAGTGGTCGCGTTCAACCTCT
>DATGHN010000189.1:0-6023 GCA_035308005.1 Solirubrobacteraceae bacterium | reverse complement strand
GAGGAGTTCTCGCCGCTGAAGAAGCGGCTGCAGCGGCTCGGCTCGGGCGTCGTGCGCGCCGCGTCCGCGACGGGTGTCCCCGACACCACCTCCGGCTTCCGCGCCTACAACCGCGAGGCCGCGCTGCAGATCATGATCGTGTCGCGCTTCACCTACACGCTGGAGTCGATCATCCAGTCGGGCAAGCAGCTGGTCGCGATCGATCACGTTCCGATCCGGACCAACCCCCAGACGCGCCCCTCGCGGCTGTTCCCGTCTATGTGGTCCTACGTTCGCCGCAACGCGATCTCGATCTTCCGCATCTACGCGCAGTACGAGCCGCTTCGGGTGTTCCTGAGCGTGGCCGGCCTGCTGCTGCTGGCGGCGGGCGCCGTCTGGATCCGCTTCATCGTCGCCTACGCCGACGGCAAGGGCTCCGGTCACGTGCAGTCGCTGATCCTCGGCGCGGTGCTCTTCAACGCCGGCGTCGTCGTCGCCGCGCTCGGAGTGATCGGCGATCTGCTGAGCGCGCAGCGGACGATGATCCAGCGCACCCACGAGCGCGTCCGAAGGATCGAGCTTCACATCGGAATCCCGCCGTCGCACTACGAGTCGCTCGCCACGCCGGCCGCGGACTCGCCGAACGGGCGCCACAGCGACAGCCCGGCGAACGTGCCCGAGGAGGCCGGCCAGTGACGTCGGTGACGCGCTCGGCCGACGGCGTCGTCACCGGCAACACCTACGACAAGTACAACACCAGCAATCCGATTGCTAAGGCTCTGCAGAGCGGATTTGAGCGCAACCTTGACGATCTCTTCCGCTCCGTGAGCCCGGCCTCGCTGCTCGACGTCGGCTGCGGCGAGGGTGTCCTGACGCAGAGCTGGGCCAAGCTGATCGAGCCGGCCCGCGTCGTCGGCATCGACCTCGACGACCCGCTGATCGCGGCGGAGTGGGCGTCGCGCCCGGCGGCGAACCTCACCTACATGGCCCAGCGCACGCAGGACGTGCCGTGGCCGTTCGAGGACGGCGAGTTCGACATCGTCACGGCGATCGAGGTCCTCGAGCACGTGCCCGACCCGGCCGCGACGGTCGCCGAGATGGCGCGCTGCGCTGCGCGGCACCTGCTGATCTCGGTTCCCCGCGAGCCGCTCTGGCGCGCCGTCAACATGGCGCGCGGCGCCTACCTGCGCGAACTCGGCAACACGCCCGGGCACGTCAACCACTTCTCGAAGTCGGCGATCACATCGCTCTGCGCCCGCCACGGCGAGGTGATCGAGACGCGCTCGCCGTTCCCCTGGACGATGGTGCTTGTCCACGTCTGAACGCGGCGCGCCCTCCTACTCGAGCGGCGCGCGCATGCTGTCGATCGGGATCGCCTCGACCGGCGTCCTGACGTTCGCCTACTTCGCCGTCGCAAGCCACGTCCTCGGGGCGGCGAACCGCGAGCCGTACGACCGCATAGCCGAGCTGTGGTCGGTGATGTTCGTGATCATCTGCGTGATCTACCGCCCGATCGAGCAGCTGCTGTCGCGGACGATCGCGCAGCGGCGGGCGCGCGGGATCGAACGCCACCCGCTCCGGGTTCCCGCCGCGATCCAGGGAACCTTCGGCCTCCTCTTCCTCGCCGTCGCGCTGCCGCTGCACGCCGAGGTCGCCCACCACGTGCTGCACTCGACGACGCTCTACTGGATCCTCGTCGTCGGGATCTGCGCCTATGCGGCGAGCTACTTCGCGCGCGGCTGGCTGGCGGGCCACAAGTACTTCGCCCTCTATGGCGGGCTGGTCTTCATGGAGTCGGCGTCGCGACTGGCCTTCGCGCTGATCGCGGCGGTCGGGCTGACGCACGGCCAGTCGGCGATCGCCCTCGGCATCGCCGCCGCGCCGTTCGTTTCGCTGGTCGTCGTTCCCGCGGCCTTCGCGACGCGGGCGCAGCGTTCGGTGGCCGTCGTCGATCTCAGCGACGCCGCTCTCGAGGGGCCCGCCGCCGAGGGCATCGAGGAGGCCTCGAGCGAGCTCTCGATCCGACACGGCGGGCGCTTCGCGATCTCGGTCTCGGGGATCCAGCTCGCCGAGCAGACGCTCTTGAACGCCGCCGTCCTGACCGTCGCCGCGACGACCGCCGCCAGCACGGGGCTGACCGGCGCCGTCTTCGACCTGCTGCTGATCACGCGCGCGCCGCTGCAGCTCTTCCAGGCGATCCAGACGACGCTGCTGCCACACCTCGCCGGCCTCGAGGTGACCGAGGGGCGCGCCGCCTTCGCGCGCGCGATCCGCCTGACGGTCCTAGCGATCGCCGCCTTCGCGGCCGCCGTCGCGCTCGGGCTGCTCGTCGCCGGCCCGTTCGCGATGCACCACGTCTTCGGCTACGACTACCGCTACAACCGCCTTGGCCTCGCGCTGATCGCGGTCGGCATGGGCTTGCACCTCTGCGCGGGCGCGCTCAACCAGGCCGCTCTGGCGCGCGGCCAGGCGGGCATCGCCGCGGCGCTCTGGCTCGCGGCGGCCGCCGTGTTCGTCGCCTGGATGCTCGTCGGCGCGGTCTCAAACCAGGTGCTTCGGACGGAGATCGGCTACACCGCCGCGGCCGGCCTGCTGGCGCTTGGACTGCTCGCGCTCTACCGGCGCGGATCGCCGACGGCGCCGGCGATCGCCGCGTAGGCGGCGGCCGGGTCCGCGGCGCCGAAGACCGCCGTGCCGGCGACGAACACGCGCGCGCCGGCGGCGCGGCAGCGCTCGGCGGTCTGCGGCTCGATGCCGCCGTCGACCTCGATCGGCACAGCCTCGCCAAGCATTGCGTGGGCTCGCGAGATCCGCCCGATCGAGGCCTCGATGAAGGTCTGGCCGCCCCAGCCCGGGTTGACCGTCATGCAGAGCGCGAGATCGAGCCGCTCGACCACCTCGGCGAGGACGTCGAGCGGCGTCGAGGGGCAGAGCGCAAGACCGGCGGCGGCGCCCGCGGCGCGGATCGCGCTGAGCGCGTAGTCGAGGTGCGGCGTCGCCTCGGCGTGGATCGTGATCAGGTCCGCGCCGGCTGCCGCGAAGGCCTCGATCTGGCGCTCGGGGCGCTCGATCATCAGGTGCGCCTCGAGCATCGCGCCGGCGGCATGCACGCGCTCGCGCAGCCCCTCGACAACGAGCGGCCCCATCGTGATCGGCGGCACGAAATGGCCGTCCATCACGTCGACGTGGATCACCCGCGCGCCGGCGTCGAGCACCGCCTGAACCTGCTCACCGAGGCTGTCGAAGTCGGCGGCGAGGACCGACGGCGCCACCCGCGGCTGCTCCTCGAGCGGCGCCGTCATATCTCGCTGAGCATGCTGCCGCCGCAGACGTTGCACATCACGATCGCCGTGCTCGCCATGCGGACGATCGTCGAATGCTCACCGCAGTTGGGGCACACCGAGACAAGCTCGAAGCGATGCAGGCAGTAGACGCAGCGGTAGCGCCCCGGCAGGTTCGTCGGCCGTAGCCACGGCTCGCCGCAGTGCGGGCACTTCGGAGCGAGCTCGATGGTGTCGCTCATCGCCTAGCGCCGCGCGAATGCCGCGATGAAGAACCCGTCGCTCCCCTGCACGTCGGGGAGCGCCAGCAGGACGTCGGAAGCGCTCGGATGCGCCCACGCCGGATGGCCCGCCTGCAGGTCCAGCGCTTCGAAGTCGGGGTGTGCATCGAGGAACGCTCCGATCTGGTCCTCATTCTCGGCCACCGAGACCGTGCACGTCGAGTAGACGAGCCTGCCCCCTGGCGCACACGCCGTGGCCGCCGCGGACAATAGCCGGGCCTGCGTCTGCGCGAGCGTGCGCACGGAATCGGCCGAGGCATGCCAGCGCAGGTCCGGTCGCGAGTGAAGCGTGCCGAGTCCCGAGCACGGAGCGTCGAGCAGGACGCGCTCGAAGCGCTCGCCGCGTCGCCGTGGCTGCGACGCGTCGGAGACCTCGACCGTGACGTTGCCCGCCCCCATCCGCTGCGCCGTGCGATCGAGCGCGCGGGCGCGACCGGCGTGACGCTCGACGGCGAGAAGCTCGCCGCGCCCGTCCATCAACGCCGCCAGATGGGTCGTCTTGCCGCCCGGCGCCGCGCACAGGTCAAGGACGCGCTCGCCGGGCTCGGGGGCCAGGCAATGGCCGACCATCATCGAAGCGCGCGACTGCGGCATCAGCGCGCCCTCGCGCCACAGCGGCGAGCCGTGGGCGTCGAAGGGTTCGAGCACGACGACCGACTCCGGCGGCTCGCCGCCCTCGCGCGCGGCCACCCCGAGCTCCTCGATCAGCGCCGCCGCGCCCTCGACGCGCAGCGTGTTGGCGCGCAGCGCGCTCTCAGCCGGCTCGTTCATTCGCGCAAGCAGCGGGCGGGCGCCCGCGCCGCCGAGCGCCTCCCACCAGCGCTCGACGATCCACAAAGGCATCGAGTGCGCGAGCGAAGCCCCCACTGCGTCGGCGTCGCTGAGGCTCTCAAGCAGCACCGGCCCCTCGCGCGCCGCGCGGCGCAGCACCGCGTTGACCAGCGCGTGACCGTGGGCCGGCTTGGCCAGCTCGACGGCGTCGTTGACGACGGCGTGCTGCGCGCTTCCCGCGTACAGGAGCTCAAAGCAGCCGAGGCGGAGCGCCGCCAGCAGCGGCGCATCGATGCGCGCACTCGGACGCCCGGCGAACGTCTCGATCACGTGGTCCAGCGTCAGCCGCCGCTGGACCGTCCCATAGGCGAGGTGCTGCGCGAGGGCGCGATCGCGCGCCGACAGGCCGATCGCGGCGGCGTGGAACGCTCGATCGGCGAACGCGCCCTGCTCGAAGGTGCGCCGGATGACCCTGTAGGCCGCGGCGCGCGCCTCAGACGGCATGGCCGCGCAGGTATGAGGCGGCGTCCATCTCCCGCCCGCCCGCGGGCTTCACGCGGACGAGCTCGAGCGTGCCCGAAGCCGTCCCGAGGAACAGCCCGCCGTCGCGCGGCGCCATCAGGCCCGGCTCGAGCGCCGGCCCGGCGACGCGCGCCGCCGACACGCCGAGCCCATTCTCGAGGCGCGCCCCGATGTGCGGGTGAAGCGCGCGCACACGGCGCTCGAGCGCGACGGCGCCCTGCCCCGGGTCGAGCAGGCGGTCGGCGGCGGTGAGCTTCTCGGCGTAGGTCGCCGTCGCGTCGTCCTGCTCGGCGTAGACGCGTGGGCCCGCGAGCGCCCGGCGAAGCGCGACGTCGGCGGCGTGCGTCAATCGCTCGCTGAGGCTTGCGTAGTCATCGACGGCGTCGACGGCGACGGCCTCCGTCTCACAGACAGGGCCGGCATCGAGCTCGGCGACCAGGCGCATGATCGACACCCCGGTCACCTCATCGCCGGCCATCAGCGCGCGCTCGACCGGCGCCGCGCCGCGCCAGCGCGGCAAAAGCGAGGGATGGACGTTGAGGATCTCGCGCGACAGGAGCGGCTCGCGCACGAGCTCGCCGTAGGCGCACAGCACGATCGCGTCTGGGGCGAGCTCCGCGATCCGATCGGCTTCGTCCGCGAGCTGTTCCGGCTCGGCCAGTTCGAGCCCGAGCTCGCGTGCCGTCGCGGCGACCGGCGAGGGTTCGAGGCGGCGCCCGCGGCCGCGCGCCGACGGAGGCCGCGTGACGACCAGCGCCGGTTGCAGCGCACTCGCGCTCAGCTGCAGGACCGTCGCGGCGTAGCCGGAGGTCCCGATGTAGACGGTCTTCACTCCTCGCCGCGCTGGCGCTCCCGCCAGGCGCGCATCGCCTCGCGCCGCTGCGCCTTGTCGGCGCGGTCGAGCATCAGTACGCCGTCGAGGTGGTCGATCTCGTGGGCGAGGACGCGCGCCTCGAGGCCCGAGGCCTCGATCGTCCGCGCGTCGCCGTACTCATCGACGCAGCCGACGCGCAGGTGCAGGGCGCGCTCGACGTCGACGCGGATCCCCGGGATGCTGAGGCAGCCCTCCTCCATCGTCACCTTCTCCTCGCCGCTCCACTCGATGCGCGGGTTGATGATCGCCATCGTCGGGCTCTCGGCCTCGACGCGGTAGACGAGGACGCGCGCGAGCGTGCCGACCTGCGTGGCG
>DATGHN010000188.1:0-13016 GCA_035308005.1 Solirubrobacteraceae bacterium | reverse complement strand
GACGCCGATGGCCCGGTCAAGCTCGAGACGCGCGGCGCGGTCGCGATCGCCTGGATCGACAGTCCGCCCGCCAACGCGATCACGGTCGAGATGGCCGACGCCCTCGTGACCGCCTGGGCTGCGGCGCGCCAGCGCGCGCGCGTCCTGATCCTCGCCTCGGCTCACCGCCAGCTGTTCTGCGCGGGCGCCGACATCAAGTCCTTCGTGACGATGGACGAGGCGGCGCGGTCGGGCCTCGTCGATCTGATGCAGTCGCTGCTGCTGGAAATGGAGCGCTCCGGCATCGTCACGATCGCGGCCGTCAACGGGCTCGCCTACGGTGGCGGCTGCGAGCTCGCGATGGGCGCCGACTTTCGGCTGGCCGCCCGCTCGGCCAGCTTTGCGCAGCCCGAGATCAAGCTTGGGATCGTGCCCGGGTTCGGAGGCACGCTGCGGCTCCCGCGGCTGATCGGCTCCGGCCGCGCGCTCGAGCTCAACCTGAGCGGCGAGCCAATCGACGCGCTGGAGGCCTGGGAGCTCGGTCTCGTCAACCGTGTGGTGGCGGACCACGATCTGCTCGACACCGCGCTGAACTGGGCCGAGCGCTTTGCGCAGGCGCCCCGCGCCGCCGTCGAGGAGATCAAGCGCCTCGCCGCCGGCCAGGAATTCGAAGCCGGACTCGAGCTCGAGAAGGCGGCCTTCGCGCGCGTCTTTGCGACCGCCGACGCTCGCGAGGGGATCGCGGCCTTTATCGAGAAGCGCACCCCGCGTTTCGCCGCTGACTGAGGGCAATAGTCGGAGTACGCTTCGTCAGGTGAGCGAGCCTCCCATCCAAAATGGCGCTTCCGAACAGGGCGACAGCATTCGCGACAAGGTCGCGGCACGCGGGGAGGAGGCGCTCGGCAAGCTCGCGCAGGACCTGCTCGAGAACCCCTGGATCAACTCGGCGCTGACCGCCGCGTTCGATGCTCGCGGCAAGGCGACGCAGGCTCAGGAGGTGGCGATGGACTTCCTCAACCTTCCATCGGCGGCCCAGATGGAGCGCCTGACACGCCGCGTGCGCTCACTCTCTCAGCGCCTCGAGGCGATCGAGGAGACGCTCAAGCGCCTCGAGGACGGGATCCACGGCGGCCCGTCGCTTGCCCAGCGCCTCGACGCGATCGAGGCGCAGCTTGCCGAGCTTGGCCGCGCGCTCGGCTCCGCGCCGCCGCCCGGCATCCCGCCGCCCGCACCCGGCCAGGAGCGCCTGGCCGTCGAGCAGACCGGCTCAGATCGCTGACGCCGCGGCGCGCGCCGCCGCCAGCGCGTCGCCTGTGCCGACCTCCAGAAGGCATCCGGCAGGCACGCCCCGCGCCGCGCCGAGGGCGATCAGCGCGCCGGCCTGCATGTCGAAGGCGAGCGCGCCCAAAGCGGGCCAGCGCCGCCAGGCCGGCTCGTCGTCGTAGAGGTCGCCCGAGACGACCGCGCCGACGGCGGCCGCCGGCGCGGCGCGGCGAAGCCGCTCGAGGAGCTCGGCGTCGGCTTCCGCGCGCTCGCCGCCGGCAAGCGCGCGGCCGGCCCCGTCCTCGCAGATCACGCTCGATGCGATCACCAGACCAGGGCCTGCGGTGATCGCCGCCGCCTCGCCGATGTAGACCGCGCGCTCGAGCCCCAGCGCGATCAGCGCTGCGAAGACGATCGCCGCCGAAGGCCCGCCGATCCCCGTTGACTGGATCGTCAGCTCCTCGCCGTCGCCCGTGGCGGCGCCGCTGTAGCCCCACAGACCGTGGTTGTGGTTGAACATGCGCGGCTCGCGCAGCAGATCCTGGGCCAGCGCCAGAGCGCGGCCCGGGTCGGCGCACAGCACGGCCCGGGGGGCGAGCGGCGCGGTGGGGGCGATCACGGCAGGGCGGCGGCTCAGGCGAGCGATTATCGCCTCTGCGAACCTTTGCCGATGGCCGCCTCAGCGCTCTCGAAGGTCCGCGCAGCGGGCATCCTGACGCCCGGCGAGCGGGTTCTCGCGCTCGTATCGGGCGGCCGCGACTCGACCTGCCTCGTAGACGTCCTCGTCTCGATCCTCGGCGCGGCGCACGTTGCGGCGCTGCACGTCAACTACGGCCTGCGCGGCGCCGAGTCGGACGGCGACGAGGACTACGTTCGCGAGCTCTGCGCGACGCTCGGCGTTCGCCTCGACGTTCATCGCGCCGCACAGCCGCCGGGCAGCGGCAACCTCCAGGCGTGGGCGCGCGACGTTCGCTACGCGCGCGCGATCGAGCTGCTGCACCCAGGCGCCTCGATCGCGACGGGTCACACTCAAAGCGACCTCGCCGAGACCGTCATCCACCGGCTCGCCTCCTCGCCAGGACGCCGCGCGCTGGGCGGCATCCCGGCTCGCGAAGGCCGCCTGATCCGTCCGCTTCTGACGCTCACGCGCGAGGAGACGCGCAGCCACTGCGAGGCCCGCGGCCTGAGCTGGCGCGAGGACTCCTCGAACGCCGACCCGCGCTTCGCGCGATCGCGGATCCGGCGCGAGGTGATGCCGGCGCTCGAGGCCGTCCACCCCGACGCCGAGCGCAACATTGTCGCCACAGCCGACCTCTTGCGCGCTGAGGGCGAGGTGCTCGACGAGGTCGTCGCCACCGCGCTCGCCGGTCGCGACCGGATCTCGCTCGAACGGCTCGCGGAGCTCCCGCGCGCGCTCGCGCGGCTCGTCTTGATCCGCCTCGCCGAGGACGCCGCCGAAGCGCTGTTGCCCGCGATCGGCAGCCGCCTCGATGAGGTCCTCGCGCTCGGTCGCCGCGGTGGCAGCGCGTCGATCGACGTGGGACGAGGCGTCCAGGTCGTTGTCGAGTACGGGGTCCTGCGCTTCGCGCGTCACTCGACGACCCACGCTCCCGAGGGCGAGCGGGCGCTGGCGCTGCCCGGCACGCTTCGGTTCGGCGATTGGATGCTGACCGCGGTGCTTGGATCGCCAACCGTGGCGAGCGCCCCCGACCCCGACCTCACGGCGACCTTCGACGCCGACACGCTCGGGAAGTTGAGCGTGCGCGCCTGGCGCGTGGGCGATCGGATGCAGCCCGCCGGGCGAACCTCGACGCGCGCGCTATCGGACCTCTTTACGGACCGTCGCATCCCGCGCGCCGAGCGCGCGGCGATCCCGCTGCTGATCAGCGGCGAGGAGATCGTCTGGGTGCCGGGCGTCGCGTCCGCGGAGCGCTTTCAGCCCCAGACCTCCACCAACCGCCTCGCCGTGCTGCGCGCGCAGCGTGCGTGACAGACCACCCGAATACACTGCGGCCGCGATGTCCGATCCGCTGCTTGGCGAGACGCTCGTCGAGGCCGAGGACCTGCAGCGGCGGATCCGCGAGCTCGCCGCTGAAATCTCGCGCGACTACGCCGAGCGCGATCTGCTGCTCGTCTGCGTGCTGAAGGGCGCAGTCTTCTTCACGGCCGATCTGATGCGCCACCTGGAGATCGAGGTCGAGATGGACTTCATGGCCGTCGCCTCCTACGGCTCGGCGACCGACTCCTCGGGCGTCGTGCGGATCCTCAAGGACCTCGACGCGCCGATCGAGGGCCGCAACGTCCTGATCGTCGAGGACATCGTCGACTCCGGCCTGACACTGCAGTACCTCCTGCGCAGCCTCGGGGCGCGCGGCCCGGCTTCAGTCGAGGTCTGCGCGCTGCTGACCAAGCCGGAGCGTCGCAAGGTCGACCTGCCGGTCCGCTACGTGGGCTTCGAGATCGCGAACCGCTACGCGATCGGCTACGGCCTGGATCACCACGAGCGCTTCCGCAGCCTGCCCTTCGTTGCGGCCCTGGCGGGCACCTGATCGGCGCTGCACGGCCAGTGGCGGCCTGGCCGAGCCCGAAAGTCGCCGTGGTACGCTTGCCTGCCTTGGACATGATGTCCCCGACCCGCCGGAGCCAGCGATGAACCGCGTCTTCAGAGGCGCCCTCTTCCCGATCGTGATCGTCATCGTGCTGGCGTTCTTCGTCTCCAAGCTGCTCTCGGGGACGACGACGACGGGTCCGGTCCACAACTACGCCTCGCTCGTTCGGCACGACCTGCGCGTGGGCCTCGTGCAGTCGTTCGTCGTCGACACGTCGAGCAACACGATCAACGTCACGCTCAACGACCAGAGCCACACGCGCTACTCGGTCGGCTACGAGCCCGGCGATCCGGCGTCGCTGCAGACGGTGATCAGCGAAGCCAACAAGGAGGGCGTGCCGTTCAACTACCTCGGCAAGGGGTCGAGCACGTGGTCCTCGCTATTGCTCTACTTGCTCCCGTTCGTCCTCTTCTTCGGCCTTTGGTTCCTGCTCATGAACAACCTGCAGGGCGGGGGCTCGAAGGTCATGTCGTTCGGCAAATCGCGCGCCAAACGCCTCTCCGCAGACTCGCCCAAGATCAGCTTCCGCGATGTCGCGGGGGTCGATGAGGCCGTCGAGGAGCTCCACGAGATCAAGGAGTTCCTCGAGAACCCCAAGAAGTTCCAGGCGCTCGGGGCGCGGATCCCGACCGGCGTGCTCCTCTACGGCCCTCCGGGCACCGGCAAGACGCTGCTCGCTCGCGCTGTCGCCGGCGAGGCGGGCGTCCCGTTCTTCTCGATTTCGGGGTCTGACTTCGTCGAGATGTTCGTCGGCGTCGGCGCCTCGCGCGTCCGCGATCTCTTCGAGCAGGCCAAGCAGAACAGCCCCTGCATCATCTTCATGGACGAGATCGACGCCGTCGGCCGTCACCGCGGCGCCGGACTCGGCGGTGGCCACGACGAGCGCGAGCAGACGCTGAATCAGCTGCTCGTCGAAATGGACGGCTTCGAGGCCAAGGACAACATCATCATGATCGCGGCCACCAACCGGCCCGACATCCTGGACCCGGCGCTGCTTCGCCCGGGCCGCTTCGACCGCCAGATCGCCGTCGACCGCCCGGACCGCAAGGGCCGCGCGAAGATCCTCGACGTCCACACGCGCGGCAAGCCGCTCGCGAAGGGCATCAACATCGACGCGCTCGCCGGCCAGACCCCCGGCTTCACCGGAGCCGACCTTTCGAACCTGATCAACGAGGCGGCGCTGCTCGCCGCGCGGACCGGCAAGCGCGAGATCACCCAGATCGAGCTCGAAGAGGGGATCCTGCGCGTGATCGCGGGGCCGGAGAAGAAGACGCGCGTGATGAGCGAGCGCGAGCGCCTGGTCACCGCCTACCACGAGATGGGCCACGCGATCGTCGGCCACTACCTCGAGTTCGCGGACCCCGTCCACAAGATCTCCGTCATCTCGCGTGGGCGCGCGCTCGGCTACACGATCTCGATGCCGACCGAGGACCGCTTCCTGACGACGCGCTCCGAGCTGCTCGACCAGATGGCGATGACGCTCGGCGGCCGCGCCGCGGAGGAGGTCGTCTTCGGCGACATCACGACCGGCGCCTCCAACGACCTCGAGAAGGTCACCGCGACCGCCAAGCAGATGGTGATGCGCTTCGGCATGAGCGACAAGCTCGGGCCGCGCGTCTACGGCCACGACCACGGTCAGCCCTTCCTCGGCCGCGAGTTCTCGACCGAGCCCGACTACTCCGACGAGATCGCGCGCGAGATCGACGACGAGGTGCGCCGGATCATCGAGGGCGCTCATCAGCGCGCCCGCTCGATCCTCGGCGAGCACCGCGAGCGCCTCGACCGGATCTCGAAGGTCCTGCTCGCGCGCGAGACGATCGAGAAGGAGCAGTTCGAGAAGCTGCTCGCCGGCGTGAGCGAGGACGACGTCTTCGGCCCCGGCGAGCCGAGCGCACCGGCGCTTGAGCCGGCTCCGGCGCCTGCTCCCGAGCGCGCGCGCCCCGAAACGACTCGCCCGCTGCCGCGTCCGGGCCTCGCCGCCGAGATGCGCGGCGAAGAGCCCTCACCGCCCCAGCTCTAGGCGAACGGCGCTCACGCCGTTCGCGGGATCGGCGCATGCGCGATCCCGGATCGAATGCACATGTGCTCCGCACGGGGTATGCACCCGATCCCCCCGATAATTGGGTGTCGTGACCGTGCAGATCATGGGCATCCTCAACGTGACGCCCGACTCCTTCTCCGACGGCGGACGCTTCCTCGACACCGCCGCGGCGATCGCGCACGGCCTTGCGCTCGAAGCCGAGGGCGCGGCGTTCATCGATGTCGGCGGCGAGTCGACGCGGCCAGGCGCGGAGGGCGTCTCGGCAAATGAGGAGCTCCGCCGCGTCCTGCCGGTGATCGAGGGGCTGGTGTCGGCGGGCGCCGCCGCGACCATCTCGATCGACACCTCGAAGGCCTCGGTCGCGCGGGCCGCGCTCGATGCCGGCGCGAGCTTCGTCAACGACGTCACCGCCTTCAGCGATCCCGCGATGGCCGAGCTCGTCGCCGCGCGCGGCGTCGAATGCTGCCTCGTGCACATGCAGGGCGAGCCGCGCACGATGCAACGCGACCCCCACTACGGCGACGTCGTCGCCGAGGTGCGCGAGTTCCTCGCTGCCCGCGTGGAGGCGGCGGTCGCAGCGGGCATCGCGCGCGAGCGGATCCTTATTGATCCCGGGATCGGCTTCGGCAAGACCGTCGAGCACAACCTGGCGCTGCTCGACCGTCTCGATGAGATCGTCGCGCTCGGCCAGCGCGTCCTGATCGGGACCTCGCGCAAGTCTTTTCTCGGCCCGCTCGCGCGGCGCGACGACGAGGCGCGCCTCGCCGGGACGATCGCCACGAACGTGATCGCTCTGCTGCGCGGGGCTAGCGTCTTCCGCGTCCACGACGTCGCCGCCGTCGCCGACGCGCTGGCGGTCGCGGCTGCTACGGTCAGTCGGCGATGAGCGAAGAGGGCGAGGACGAGCTCGAATCCGATGACGACCTCGATCTCGAGGGCGGCGCGCAGACCGTCGTAACGATCGAGATCTCGGGGCTGTCGCTCTACACCCACATCGGCGTCGGCGCCGCGGAGCGCGAGGTCGGTCAGCGGCTTCTGTTCGACATCCGCATCGACGTCGGCGAGTCCGACGCCACCGAGACCGATCGCGTCGAGGACACGATCGACTACTCCGAGGTCTGCCAGCTGGTCGCGCTCGTCGCTCAGCAGCGCAACTACCACACGCTCGAGCGGCTCTGCACCGTCGTCGCCGATCGGATCATCGAGGACTTCGGCGCCGAGGCGGTGTGGGTAAAGGCCGCGAAGCCCGAGCCACCGATCCCGCTCGCCGTCGAGGAGGTCTCCGTCGAGGTTTGGCGCGAGCCGTCGGAGTGAGCGACGTGCGGCGGGGCCACCTCGGCCTCGGCTCAAACGTCGGCGAGCGGCGCGAGAACCTCCAGCGGGCGGCCGACGCCCTCGCGCAGCGCGGCATTCGCGTGGTCGCGAGCTCGAGCGTCTACGACACCGACCCGGTCGGTGAGATCCTCGACCAGCCGACGTTTCTTAACGCCTGCCTCGCGATCGACACCGAGCTCGGTCCGCTTGAGCTGCTCGCCCTCTGCAAGGAGCTCGAGCGCGACCTCGGCCGCGCCGCCGGCGGCCCCAGGCACGGTCCGCGGACGATTGACATCGACCTGCTGTTGCTCGGCGATGTCGAACACGACTCGGACTCCCTCCACATCCCGCACGAGCAGGTCCTCTCGCGGCGCTTCGTGTTGATCCCGCTGCTCGAGCTCGACTTCGAGCTGCGCACGCCGGCGGGCGAGCGGCTGGCCGACGCGCTCGCCGTGCTGGCCTTCGACGAGGGTGTTCGCCGGCACGGCCCGCCGCTGCGCGTGGACGCATAATCCGCACGTGCTCCTCGTCGTCGACGTCGGCAACACGCAAACGCACTTCGGCGCTGTCTCGGACGGCGGCGCGATCGATGAGCACTGGCGCTTCGCGACGGTGCGCAGCTCGACCTCCGATGAGCTCGGCGCCGCGCTGTCCAATCTGCTGGCGCTCCGCGGCCTGTCGTTCTCGGACATCACGGCCTCGGCGATCTCCTCGACCGTCCCCGAGCTCGCGCCCGAGTGGGCGCAGATGGCGCGGCGCTATCTCGGCCACGAGCCGCTCGTCATCGGGCCGGGCGTGCGGACCGGAATGCCGATCCGCCTCGACAACCCGCGCGAGCTCGGCGCCGATCGGCTGGTCAACGCGGTCGCCGCGTGGGCGCGCTTCCGGCGCGCCTGCATCGTCGTCGACTTCGGCACGGCAATCACCTACGACGTCGTCTCCGACGAGGGCGAGTACCTCGGCGGGATCATCTCGCCGGGCCTCGAGATCTCGCTCGACGCGCTCGTCGGCCGCGCGGCGAAGCTTCCGCAGGTCGAGCTCGGCGAGCCGCGCGCGCTGATCGGCAAGACGACCGCCGATGCCGTCCGCTCGGGGATCGTCTATGGCTTCGCCGGCCAGGTCGACGGGATCGTCGCGCGGCTGCGAGCCGAGCTCGGCGTCGACGCTCCGGTGATCGCCACCGGCGGCCTCGCTCACCATCTCGTGCCGGCGTTCGCGGAGTCCGTCGAGGAGGTCGACGACATGCTGACGCTCGAAGGGCTGCGATTGATCTTTGAGATCAATCGCAGTGCCTGAGTAACGTTGGCGGCATGCCCGCGTTGACGGATCCACTCAGCGTCGGCGGCCTGCGGCTGCCGAATCGCGTCGTCCTTGCGCCGCTTGCCGGAATTGGAAACTGGTTCGTGCGCCTGCAGGCGCGGCGCTTCGGGGCCGGGCTGGTCGTGTCGGAGATGGTCTCGAGCCACGCCGTGCACTACCGCAACGAGAAGACCTGCCGCGAGCTGTTGCGGATCGACCCGCGCGAGAAGGCCGCCGGCGGTCCCGTCTCGATGCAGCTGTTCGGCTCAGATCCCGACGTGATGCGCTCGGCCGCGGAGACCGTCGCCGCGGCCGGCGCCGATCTGATCGACATCAACATGGGCTGCCCGGTGCCGAAGGTCTGTAAGACCGGTGCGGGGGCGGCGCTGCTCGCCGACCCGGCGCGCGCGGTTGCCGTCGCCCGCGCGGCCGCCGAGGGGAGCGGGCTGCCGGTGACCGTCAAGCTGCGTTCGGGGCTGCGCGCCGGTGAGCGCTCAGGGATCGAGCTCGCGCGGCGCCTCTGCGCGGAGGCGGGCGTCGCGGCGATCACCATGCATCCGCGCCCGGCGACTGTCCAGCACCGCGGCCGGCCCGATTACGCGCTCGTGGCCGAACTCGCCGCGAGCGTGGCGGCGCCGGTCCTCCTCAGCGGCGGGATGAACTCGGCGGAGGCCGTGCAAGAGGCGTTCGAGCAGACCGGCGCCGCGGGCGTGATGCTCGCGCGCGGCGCGCTCGGCAACCCGTGGCTTTTCGAGCAGGTGCTCGGTGTGCGCGAGGGTCCGCCGAGCGCCGATGAGGTGCTCGCCGAGCTCGACTGGGTGATCGAATGCGCCATCGAGCACCTCGGCGAGGAGCGCGCCGTCCGCTATCTGCGCCGCTTCCACCCTTGGTATGTGGAGCGGCTCGAGCTCGATCGCGCGGCAGCGAAGTCGCTGCAGAGTGCGCTCCAGACGGCCGAATCCTTCGCCGCCGTGCGCGCGCTGCTCGACGGGGCGCTTCGCCCGCAGTACGCGTGAGCGCCTCGCTATACTGGCCCG
This sequence comes from Solirubrobacteraceae bacterium, assembly GCA_035308005.1. Classification (GTDB taxonomy): domain Bacteria; phylum Actinomycetota; class Thermoleophilia; order Solirubrobacterales; family Solirubrobacteraceae; genus Palsa-513. The sequence goes on along the minus strand of DATGHN010000188.1, from coordinate 3,474 downwards.
CCGCCCAGCCACGAATCCAGACGAGGGCAAGGTGCCGAAGGACATAATCCTCACCCAGGAGGGACTCGAAAAGCTCCAAGAGGAGCTCGACTTCCTTCAGACGGAGAAGCGCCGCGAGGTCGCTGAGCGCATCAAGGAGGCGCGCGAGTTCGGCGACATCGCCGAGAACTCCGAGTACGACGACGCCAAGAACGAGCAGGCGATGCTCGAGGCGCGGATCGCCGTCGTGGCCGAGAAGCTGCGGATGGCGACGGTAATCGAGCCCGAGGGCCTCTCGACGGATGTTGTCGCGATCGGCTCGGTCGTCCACGTCAAGGACGAGAAGACGGGCAAGTCCGCGCGCTACACGATCGTCGGCTCCGCCGAGGCCAAGCCCGCCGAGAACAAGCTCTCCAACGAGTCGCCGGTGGGGCGTGCGCTGCTTGGCCGCAAGCGCAACGAGACCGTCTCGGTGCAGGTCCCGCGGGGGCCCGCACGCAAGCTCAAGATCACCAAGATCGACGTCGGCGTTAAGTGACGTCGTCCGGCTTCGCCGGACCTCGGTTGCTCAGTAGCCTCCTGCTCTGTGAGCGGCGGCCCCGACGATCTCTCTGATCTGCTCGCCGCTCGGCGCGCGAAGTTGGCGCGGCTGCGCGAGGCGGGCGTCGATCCGTTTCCGCACGAGTTCGACGGCGTCGAGCCGATCGCTTCGGTGCTCGAGGCGCACGCTGCGCTCGGCGCGGGTGAGGAGACCTCGATCGCCCACCGCGTCGCGGGGCGCCTCAGCGCGCGGCGCGATTCGGGCCGAGCGGCGTTCCTCGACCTCGTCGACCGCTCGGGGCGGATCCAGCTCCACGCGCGGGTCGATGAGCTCGGCGAGGAGGGATTCGACCAGCTCGTCTCGTTCGACATCGGCGACCTGCTCGGGGTCGATGGGGTCGCGATCCGCACGCGTCGTGGCGAGCTGTCGCTGCGCGTGACGTCGTTCGCGCTGCTTGCGAAGTCACTGCGTCCGCCGCCTGACGACTACCACGGCCTGAGCGACGTCGAGACCCGCTTTCGCCGCCGCGAACTCGACCTGATCGCCAACGCCGAGACGCGCGAGGCATTCATCGCGCGGGCGCGGATCATCGCCGAGGTCCGCCGCGCGCTCGATGACGACGGCTTCATCGAGGTCGAGACGCCGGTGCTCCAGCCGCTCTACGGCGGCGGCGTCGCGCGGCCGTTCGTGACCCACCACAACACGCTCGACCGGAAGCTGTACCTGCGGATCGCGCCCGAGCTGTACCTCAAGCGCTGCATCGTCGGCGGCCTCGAGCGGGTCTATGAGCTCGGCAAGGACTTCCGCAACGAGGGGCTCTCACCCAAGCACAACCCGGAGTTCACGATGCTCGAGTTCTACGAGGCCTACGCCGACTACGAGGACGCGGCGGCGCGGCTCGAGGCGGTAGCGGCGGCGGGTGCGGCGGCGGTCGCCGAGCCGGTGATCGGCTTCCAGCCGCCATGGCGGCGCGAGACGCTGGCCGGGTCGATCCTCGAGCGAGCCGGTGTCGACATCCTCGCCAACCGCGATCGCGACGCGCTGGTCGCGGCGATCGAGGCGGCGGGCCTTCGCCTCGAGACGGAGCAGCGAAGCTGGGCCGGGCTCGTCGACGACCTCCTCTCGACGTATGTTGAGCCGGCGCTGCTCGAACCGACGTTCCTGTTCGACTACCCCGTCGAGCTCTCGCCGCTTGCCAAGGCGCACCGCTCGCAGCCCGGACTGGTCGAGCGCTGGGAGGCCTTCGCCGGCGGGATGGAGATCGCCAACGCCTTCACCGAGCTCAACGATCCCGACGAGCAGCGCGCGCGCTTCATCGAGTTGCGCGAAAACGCCCGTGCGGGCGACGAAGAGCCGCATCCGCTCGACGAGCCGTTCCTCGCCGCGCTCGAGCAGGGGATGCCGCCGACGGCCGGAGTAGGGCTCGGAATCGACCGTCTGGTGATGCTGATCACGGGCCGCGCGACGATCCGCGAGGTCGTCCTCTTCCCGGTCATGCGCGAGCCCTGAGCGCGGCCGCCAAGCGGCGGGGGCTGCCCGGGCCGCTTGGTAGACTGGGGATTGCGCCGGATCAGGGCTCAACCGTTTGGCTTCCTTAGCCGAATAGGCGAAAAGAGCCCGATTTTTCGGCGACCCTTCAGGGCAGCACGATCCGGACCGCTCCACCAAGACGCAAGTAGCAAGGAAGGACCTTCAGATGTTCGAGCGATTCACAGAGCGGGCCAGGCAAGTGGTCGTTCTCGCGCAGGAAGAGGCGCGGACGCTCAAGCACAACTACATCGGCACGGAGCACATCCTGCTCGGGCTGCTGCGCGAGGAGGAGGGCCTCGCCGCGCGCGTGCTTGAGAGCCTCGACATCACCGTCGAACGCGTCCGCGGCCAGGTGGTACGAATCGTCGGCTCCGGCGAGGAGGTCACCTCCGGCCAGATCCCCTTCACCCCGCGTGCCAAGAAGGTCCTCGAGCTCGCCCTGCGCGAGGCGCTGAGCCTGGGCCACAACTACATCGGCACCGAGCACATCCTGCTCGGCCTGGTGCGCGAGAACGAGGGCGTCGCGGCGCGCATCCTGCTCGACTTCGACGCCGACTCCGAGAAGATCCGCAACGAGGTCATCCGGATGCTGTCCGGTCCGAGCGGCCGCGGCCGCGGCGGTCCGGGCGCCGTCGCCGGCGCCTCCGGCGTCGCCGACGCCAAGAAGTCCTCGAAGCTTCTCGACCAGTTCGGGCGCAACCTGACGAAGCTGGCCGCGGACGGCAAGCTCGACCCCGTCGTCGGTCGCGAGACCGAGATCGAGCGGATCATGCAGATCCTCTCGCGGCGGACGAAGAACAACCCGGTCCTGATCGGCGAGCCGGGTGTCGGGAAGACAGCGATCGTCGAGGGGCTAGCTCAGAGGATCGTCGAAGGCGACATCCCTGAGGGCTTGCGCGGGAAGCGGGTCATAAGCCTCGACCTCTCCGCGATGGTCGCCGGTGCCAAGTACCGGGGCGAATTCGAGGAGCGCCTGAAGGCGGTCCTGAAGGAGATCGCCGACTCGGCGGGCGAGATCATCACCTTCATCGACGAGCTGCACACCATCGTCGGGGCGGGGGCGGCCGAGGGCGCCATGGACGCCGGCAACATGATCAAGCCGATGCTGGCGCGTGGCGAGCTGCGCATGATCGGCGCCACGACGCTCGACGAGTACCGCAAGCATATCGAGAAGGACGCCGCATTGGCGCGCCGCTTCCAGCCGGTGTTCGTGGCCGAGCCCTCGGTCGAAGACACGATCTCGATCCTGCGCGGCCTCAAAGAAAAGTACGAGCTGCATCACGGCGTACGCATCGCCGATTCCTCGATCGTGGCCGCTGCGACGCTGTCGAACCGCTACATCGCCGACCGCTTCCTCCCGGACAAGGCGATCGACCTGATCGACGAGGCCGCCTCGCGGCAGCGCATGCAGGTCGATTCCAAGC
>DATGHN010000187.1:0-5347 GCA_035308005.1 Solirubrobacteraceae bacterium | reverse complement strand
CTCGCTTCGGGCCCTCGGCGTGTCGCGATCCTTCGAGGGCATCGAGGCGCTCTCGGACATCGACATCGAGCTCGCTCCCGGCGAGGTCATCGGCCTGATCGGGCCAAACGGCGCCGGCAAGACGACGCTCGTAAACCTGCTGAGCGGGTTCGATCTGCCCTCGCGCGGGCGGGTCGAGCTCGGCGGTCGCGACATCACCCGCTGGCCGCCCTACCGCCGCGGACGCGCCGGCCTGGCGCGGACGTTCCAGCACGGGCGGCTGTTCGGCGAGCTGAGCGTCTCTGAGAACGTCGAGGTCGCCGCGCTCGGCGCCGGCTGCTCGCCGCGCGAGGCGCGGCGGCGGGCAGGCGAGTTGCTCGAGCTGCTGGGGCTTACAGACCGCGCGCCTTCATCGGCCGGGCTTCTCCCCCACGGCGACCAGCGCAAGCTCGGCGTCGCCCGAGCGCTCGCGCTTCGCCCGCGCTTCGTGCTGATGGACGAGCCGGCCGCCGGACTCCACGAGGCCGAGATCCCGGCCTTCGCGGCAGCGCTTCGCTTCGTCCACGAGGAGTACGGCGCCGGGATCCTCCTGATCGATCACAACATCGCGCTGATCATGGACGTCTGCCACAGCGTTCACGTCCTTGACCGCGGCATGACTCTCGCCGTCGGGACACCCGAGGAGGTGCGGCGCAACGCCGACGTCGCGACCGCCTACCTGGGAGCGGCGGGCAATGCCTGAGGCGGTCCTCGAGCTGCGCGAAGTGGAGATCCGCTACGGGCGCCTGCCGGCCGTTCGAAACCTCAGCCTGACGCTCGAGCGCGGCGAGATCGTCGGCCTGATCGGCCCAAACGGCGCCGGCAAGTCGACGACGCTGAACGCAGTGATGGGTCTCGTGCCGCTGCATTCGGGGGTGATCTCGCTGCGCGGCGCGCCGCTTCGCGGGCGACCGGAGGACCGCGCGCGCTCGGGGATCGGCCTCGTCCCCGAGGGTCGCCACATCTTCGCCTCGCTGACGGTCGATGAGAACCTGCGACTCGGCCTCTCGGCGCGGCGCTCCGCCGAAGGGGTGGCAGAAGACCGCGACTGGGTGACGAGCCTTTTTCCCGTGATCGGTGAGTTCTCACAACGCGTCGCCGGGACGCTTTCGGGTGGCCAGCAGCAGCAGCTGGCGATCGCGCGGGCGCTGATCGCGCGCCCGGAGGTGCTGCTGCTCGATGAGCCCTCGCTCGGCCTCGCGCCGATCGTCGTCGAGACGCTCTTTGAGACGCTCGCGACGATCCGCCAGGAGGGCGTCTCGATCCTGCTCGTCGAGCAACGCGGCGCACTGACCGTCGGCTTCGCCGATCGCACCCACGTCCTGTCAAACGCCGAGCTTCGCCTGACGCTCGCCCCCGGCGACGCCGCCGACACGCAGCGCCTGACCGAGCAGCTGACCGCCGCCTACCTTTCCTGACCCGATGACCTTCCTGCAATCGCTGATCGACGGAATCGGCCTCGGCGCCGTCTACGCGGTCGTCGCCGTCGGAATCGGCCTCGTCTTCGGCGTCATGCGCCTCGTCAACTTCGCCTACGGCGAGCTGATCACCGCCGGCGGCTACACGCTCGCGCTGCTGAGCGGCGCGCCGGCGATCGTCGCGATCATCGTCTGCTTCGCGGTCGTCGTGACGCTCGCGCTGATCCAGGAGCGAGTCGCTTTCCGCCCGCTGCGCGGAGCCTCGCCGGCGACGATGCTGATCGCGACCTTCGCGGTCAGCTTCCTGCTTCAGAACGTCTACCTCCTGATCTTCGGCTCGCGCGGCTCGACGGTCGGCACGCTCGGCCAGCTCAACCAGGCGATCGCCATCGGCTCGCTTCGGATCCGCTACATCACGATCGTCGCCGCGGTCGCCGGCGCGGCGCTGCTCGGCGGTCTGACATTCGTCCTCAACCGCACGATGATCGGCCTGCAGCTGCGCGCCGCGGCCGCCGACCTGCGCACCGCGCGCACGCTGGGCGTCCGCGCCGACCGCGTGATCACCGCGGCGTTCGCGATCTCCGGTCTGCTGGCGGCGTCGGTCGCGATCCTGCTGACCGTTCAGTCGCCGCTGGTGACACCCGACTACGGCGTCTCGATCACGATCTTCGCGCTGATCGGCGTCGTCGTCGGCGGGCTCGATCGCCTCCTCACCGCATCGCTCGGCGGCTTTGCGATCGGCTTCGCCCAGGCGTTCGTCGGCGACCTCCTGCCCTCCTCGGGCAGCCAGTATCTCCCGTCAGTCGTCTACGGGCTCGTGGTCCTGATCCTCGTGCTGCGCCCGAGCGGCCTCTTCGCAAGCCGGCGCGTGACCGCCGCGGAGCGCGTATGAGGGGCCGCCGCGTCGACAACCTCGTGGCACTCGCCGCGCCGCTGCTGCTGGTCGTCGCCGTCGCCGCGCTCGGCTCGCAGCTGAACCCGGTCCGCCAGCTCGAGTTCGGCGACGCCCTCGTCAGCGTCTCGATCGTCGTCGCGCTCTACGTCTTCGTCGGCAACTCCGGCGTGCTGTCGTTCGGGCACATCAGCTTCGTCGCCGTCGGCGCGTACCTGTCAGGGATCCTGACGCTCGAGGTCGAGCAGAAGAACCTGATCCTGCCGACGATGTTCGCGTTCCTTCGCAACTCGCACACCGGGACGCCGGTGTCGCTTTTGCTGGCGGCGGCCGTCGGGGCGGTGTTCGCGCTGATCGCCGGCGGCCCGCTGATGCGCCTCTCGGGCCTCCCGGCCGGGATCGCGACGTTCGCCGTGCTCGGGATAACGACCAACATCATCAGCTACTGGGACAAGATCGGGCCCGGCGTGACGGCGCTGTCGCTCGTGCCGACGAACGGGATCTGGGTCTTCATGGTCGGCGCGCTGATCGCGATCGCCGTCGCCTTCGCCTACCAGCTGAGCCCGTTCGGGCGAAAACTTCGCGCCACCCGCGAGGACCCGCTCGCGGCGCAGGCCTCGGGCATCCACGTCCACCGCCAGCGCCTCTACGCGTTCGTCCTGAGCGGCGCGCTCGCCGGCTTCGCCGGCGGCCTGCTCGTCCATGAGCTCGGCTCGATCACGCCCGACCAGGTCTCGGTCGAGCTGACCTTCACGACGCTCGCGATGCTCGTCGTCGGCGGCGTATCGAGCCTCTTCGGCGCGGTCCTCGGCGCGCTTCTGATCAGCGGGCTGAACTCGTTTCTCGCCGACGCCGAGCAGGGCGTCAACATCGGCTTCCAGCTGACGCTCCCGACGGGGACGCGCCTCGTCACGATCGGCGCCGTGATGGCGCTCGTGCTGATCCTTCGCCCGAGCGGGCTGACCGGCGGGCGCGAGGTGCGCCTGCCGCGACGGCGAACGTGACGCGGGGCGGCATCCGCGCCGCCCCGCACCACGATTACTCAGGCGTAGACCGTGCGCCGGGTGCTCGCCGGCAGCAGGAACTGGTTGCCCTCGAAGTGGCCGACCAGGCTCAGCTGCCGCGCGTGGCGAATCGCGCCGTTTGAGACGTAGATCCGCACCTTGTAGGTGCAGTTGGAGTGCACGCTCGCGCGACGCAGCGCAACCGTCGAGCCGTAGCGCTCGACCTGTACGGCGACGGAGCCGTTACAGCCGAGCGACCTGCTCACGCCCGCCGGCAGCCGCAGCGTTCCCGACGCGTTGAGCATCACGCCGGAGTGCTGGTGCTGGGTGTGCGAGTAGAGCGCCAGCGACTGCGGATGCACGCGTGCGGCGTTCTTCGTCGTGAACGTCTCGTCGGTTCCGACATAGAGGCCATTGGCGCTGTCGGCGACGAGGCGGAAATGGTAGGTGCTGTTCGGCGCGAGGCCGCTCAGCTGCACGTTGATCGCCCGGGCGCCAAAGCCCGAGATCGTCTGCGGCTCGGTCTGCAGCCCGTAGTAGGTGCTGAGGCCGTACTGGAAGTACCAGGTCGTCGTCGGACCCTCCGGGTTGACGGCGCCGTTCAGCTGCGCCGAGGTCGCGGTGACCCTGACGGCCCCGGCCTCAGAGACCGCCGGCAGCGTGCCGTTGGGCGATGAGGACGGGCCGGTCGTCTCGAACGTCCCGTCCGAGCTGGCGCTCGTGCCGTCCGAGCTGGTCGCCACGAGGCGGTAGTGGTAGGTCGTGCCGGAGGTCAAGTTCGAAAGCGATCCGTGGACGGTGCTCGTCGAGGTCCCGGACCCCGCCGAGGTCGACGCCGTCTGCAGGCCATAGGTCGTCGTCGGCCCGTACTGGAAGGAGTAGACGGTCGACTTGCCGCGCGGGTTGACCGAGCCGACGAGCGTCGCCGAGCTGCTCGTCACAAGCGACGGCGAGCTGACGCTGACCGTTGGCGGCACGGCCGTGGTCGTGAAGGTCTGATCAGACCCCGACGTCGTGCCCGCGGCGCTCGTCGCGACGACCCGGTAGTGGTAGGTCGTGTGCGAGGTGAGGCCGCTCAGCGTCGCGTGGACGGTCTGCGCGCTCGTCCCCGAGCCGGCCGATGTCGTCTGCGTCTGCGAGCCGTAGTTGGTGCTCGTGCCGTACTGGAAGGCGTAGGTCGTCGAGGTGCCGTTCGGGTTGACCGTCGCCGAGACCGTGGCGCCCGACGCCGTGACGGCCGATGCCGAGCCGCTCGTCGCGGTCGGCGCCGTTGCTGCGAGCGCCGCCGTGCCGGTCATCAACACCGCGGCGATTCCTACGATGAGTAGGCGTTTCACCACAATCCTCCTTGTTGGACGCTGCTGGTTCCATAAATCGCAACAACGCCCCGCGCCGGAAGGTGCGGTCCCGCGAGATTTCTTTTTATTAATGAGAAGGGAAAACGATTGCAGCCGGCCTATCCTGGTTGCCCAGGACGCGCCGCGCACAAACTGCTCATCCGTCCACGAGCAGGCCGTCGATCGGGCCCAAAAGCGCCCGCGCGCGCCGCGAAACGCCGGGCAGCTCCAGCAGCCGGTGCGTGGGCGCCTCGCCGGCGCGGCGGCGCTCCAGCTGCTCACGGGCGATCGGCCGCCACAGCTCATCGACCACGCGCGCCGTGGGCCCCTCCACCGCCGACCGCTCGAGCTCCAGGTGCTCCGACCACAGGCGCAGGCGCGTGTCCCTGACAAGTTCGGGGTCGTCGGTGATCACGTTGACCTCGCTGTCGTTGAAGAGCGAATGGTCGTTGAGGTTCGCCGAGCCGATCGTCATCCAGCGGTCATCGACGATGCCGACCTTGGCATGGACGTAGAGCGAGCCGCCGAGTTCGCCGGTGCGCGAGATCAGGGTCGCCGCGAGGAAGCGGCGGCGGCCGTCGTCGGCCGCCGCGAGAAGACCGAGCTGGCCGCGCGTGCAGTCCTGGCCATTGTTGGGGTGGGTCGGGAGGACGACGATCATCCGGAAGTCATCGGAGG
>DATGHN010000186.1:0-2270 GCA_035308005.1 Solirubrobacteraceae bacterium | reverse complement strand
AGATTCTTCAACTGAGAACGCATGCGACCCGGTTATGGTCGCCTTTTTCACCGCGCGTGTTCCAGCGTCGGTTTGGGTTCGGTTTCCGTTTTCGGGAGGGCTTCGCGATGGACGTTGACCGCTACCTGGCTCGGCGCGCGGTCGTTCGGCGCGCGGAGAAGAAGGCGCTGCGTCGCGCCCAGCGGGAGGGCCGCGCCGGTCAGCCGTCGCGTCTGCGTTCGCTGCGGCGTCGCTACTTGCGGAGGGAGTCGGTCTGATGCCGGGTCCGCTGAGTCGCGATTCGGTTGGTTTGCCTCGGGCGCGTCGCGCTACTGGCGGCCGGGCGCCGGAGATCGTCGGTCTGCCGTCTGCGGCTCCGCCGGTTCCGCCTGCGGGTCTCGGCGCCGCTGGGGTTGCGGCGTGGGGGTCGGCGTTCGCGAGCGCGGCGTGGCTTCAGACGGAGGCGGACGTCGCGCTCGTCGGCCAGTTCGCGGATCTTCACGACGAGCGCGCGGATCTGATCGCGCTGATCGCGGCAGAGGGCCGGACGACGGTTGGGAGCCAGGGCCAGTTGGTGAGCCATCCGGCGGTTGTGCAGTTGCGTGCGGTCGAGGCGTCGATCGCGAAGCTCGCGGCGACGCTCGGCCTCGGTCCGCAGAACCGTGCTCGGCTCGGCCAGAAGCTGACGGCCGCGCCGGGCGAGCGGGCGCTGACTGACGACGAGCGGAAGCTCGCGCTGAAGGTCCTCGGGAGGGACGCATGACTGCGTACCGTCGTCTCGATCGCGTCAGGAGTCTCGACGAGTTGGCGCGCATGATCGCGACGTTCCGCGGCTACCGTCGCGCGGCGGGCCTCGACCCGTTCGACGAGTCGGCGCCGTTCGCGGCTCGGATCGCGGAGATCGAGACCGAGATCGACCGTCGGCTCGGGGTGGCGGGATGAGCGATACCTACGTCGACCGCCGGGTCGTCGAGCAGCGCGCGGACCTTCGGCGTCGCCAGGCGCGGATCGTCTGGCTGGCCGAGCCGCGCTGGATCGACGAGCGGCGCCGCGTCTGTCGCGTTCTAGGTGTCGCTGAGGACGCGCCGATCGAGGTGCGGCGTCGCTGGCTCGGCGAGGAGGTCGAGTGATGCGCTGGCGGAAGCGGAAGCGGAGCCGTAGTTCTTCCGCTCCGGAAGAACTCACGCCCGAGAACCACTGGGCCGCGATGCGTCGCCGTCTCGAAGCGGGGACGGCGACCGACGACGACGCGGCGCAGATGCTCGCGGCGCTCGACGCGCTGTTCGCCCGGGCCGGGGAGTTCGTCTCGCTGGAGACCCACTGGCGGCGGATCCACACCGTGACTCGACTACTGCGTAACGGGGACCGCGCGACGCTCGCGCGACTGATCGAAGGAGGCCATAACGGAGGACCGGAGGACGATGGGAATGTCTACAACTAGAGAGGCGCTTGATCGCGCCGTACGAGATCAGGAGGCGCGCGTTCGTACGCCGCGCGTGAAGCTCGGCTTTGAGCCGCTCACCTACCGGCGCGGCGGCGATCAGTCGTGGGTGGCCGACTGCTGGCGCGCGAAGCGTATGAACGACCCGAAGGCGGCCGAGCGGCTGGACCGGCACGCCGCGGAGATGCGCGTCGAACTGGAGGCGAAGGAGCGGCGCTCGACGACGACCGTCCCGGACGGCGTGAGCGTCAAGTTCGAGTCGAGGGCAGTAGACCTGACGCCCGGGATGGGCGGCTACTCGGTCCCGCCGCTCTGGCTGATCGAGCAGACGGCGACGGCGCCGCGTCCGTCGCGGATTCTCGCGCGGCTGATCCCTTCGCTGCCGCTGAAGGTCGGCGTCGTCTCGGTCTCCGCGCCGCGGATCGTCACGGGTACGTCGACGGCGGTCACGCCGCCCGAGGGAGTCGTCTCGGACACGGACGTCACCGATGCGGCGGTGTCGTCGCAGGTGGTCCAGATCAGCGGCCACGCGGACGTCGCGCTCCAGCTGATCGAGCAGTCCGGCAGGGGCGGCGCGAGCTTCGATGAAGTCGTCTGGCGTGACCTGCTGAGCAGCTACGACGCGACTCTCGACGCGCAGTTGGTCGCCGGGACCGGGACGGGCGTCGGCCCTTACCAGCAGCTTCCGGGCCTCGCGACGATCACCGGCGCAGGGAACACGACCTATACCGATGCGTCGCCTACCGCCTCGGAGATGTGGCCGAGCTTCGGCAAGGCGTACGCGACGGTCTCGAATACCCGGAAGGTCGTAGCTGAATGTTGGCTTATGCGCGGCGGCAGATGGGCCTGG
>DATGHN010000185.1:0-17106 GCA_035308005.1 Solirubrobacteraceae bacterium | reverse complement strand
GAGATCAGCGCGTCGGGGATCTGCCACACCGACCTGATCTGCCGCGACCAGTGGATCCCGGTGCCGCTACCCGCGGTGCTCGGGCATGAAGGAGCCGGCGTCGTCAAGGCCGTCGGCTCGGCGGTCACGAAGGTCGCCGTCGGCGAGCGCGTCGGGATGACATTCGACTCCTGCGGCAGCTGCATCTGCTGCCGGCGCGGCAAGCCGACCTACTGCCACCGCTTCCTCGACTACAACTTCGCCGCCGAGCGGCCCGACGACGGCTCGAGCGCGCTCTCGCGTGGCGGCGAGATGGTCCACGCGCACTTCTTCGGCCAGTCGAGCTTCGCGACCGCGGCGGTCGCTCGGGACCGAAACGTCGTCTCGATCGAAAGCGCGATCCCGCTTGACGTCGTCGCGCCGTTCGGCTGCGGGATCCAGACCGGGGCGGGCGCCGTGCTGAACACGCTGCGCGTTCCGGCCGGGTCGAGCATCGCCGTCTTCGGCACCGGCGCGGTCGGCATCTCGGCGATCCTCGCCGCCGTCATCGCCGGCTGCCAGACGGTCATCGGGGTCGATCTGAACGCTACGCGCCTCGAGCTCGCGCGGGAGCTCGGCGCGACGCACGTGATCGATGCCTCGGCGGCCGACCCCGTCGCGGAGATCAAACGCCTGACGGGCTACGGCGTCGAATTCTCACTCGACACGACGGGCGTCCCGGCCGTGCTGCGAAGCTGCGTCGACTGTCTCGCCCCGCTCGGCGTCGCCGGGCTGATCGGCGGCTCGAAGGCCGGAAGCGAGGTCTCACTCGACATGACCGACCTGCTCGTCGGGGGCCGGACCGTGCGTGGCGTCGTCGAGGGCGACAGTGTGCCGGAGATCTTCCTGCCGCAGCTGATCCGCTTCTGGGAGCAGGGGCGCTTTCCCGTTGACCGGCTGATGCGCCACTACGACTTCGACGCGATCGAGGAGGCCGCTCAGGATGCCGAGGCGGGGCGAACGATCAAACCGGTGCTGCGGATGATCTAGCCGCGCGGCGACTTGTGTACCGGCGGGCGAGCGCCGCGGCGGCGGTCGCGAGGCCGATCGCGCCGAAGGTGAAGACGAACGGCATGAAGCGGACGTTGTCGCGAGGGGTGATCGCAAAGAACGTGTTGAGCCAGGCGATCGCCAGGAGCCCAAGGACCGGCACGACGTAGGCCCAGCGGCGTCGCAGCAGAACGAGCCCGAGCAGGATTCCGAGCCAGGCGATCACCGAATAGATCTGGTGCTGAAGGAGGCTCGTCGTTCGCGCGAGCCCGCCGCCGCCGACGGAGTTGCCTCCGCTCCAAGGGTAGGACCACATGTTCCAGGCTTTCTTGATCAGCATGTGGGCGAAGCTGAGCGGGTTGCCGAGCATGTAGTGGTCGAGGTTGTGGAAGGCCTCGTCCTGCGCCGCCTGCTGGTTTGACTCGCCCGGGTGCTGGGCCTGGATCATCGCGAAGAGGCCCTGCGCGTCGCCCGGCGGGATGTGGCAGTAGTCCTTCGGCAGCGACAGCAGAGCGCGCCGCGCCGCGTCGGGACGGTGGGTGTTGAAGTAGTCGCAGACCTGCTTGTCGGTGACCTGGAGGTCGATGAACTGGTTACCGCCGCCCGGGAGGTAGGTGCCGAGGAAGAGCGCGTGCGGCCCGGCGTCGACGATCGGCGTGAAGCGATGCGTGCGAATCGAGGCGTAGACGACGAACGGGGCGACCACCACCAGTGCCGTCAGCCCGTAGAGAAGGGCCCGCCCGAGCGCGGCGCGGCGGCTTGGGAAGCCGCTGGCGAGCATCCCGAGCATGATCACGCCGACGGCGACCGCGTAGTCCTCGCGGACGAGGCCCGCCAGGCCGGCGATCACGCCGGCGATGACGAGCGCGTGGGCGTCGCGTTTTCGCGCCCAGCAGATCGAGGCCACCATCGACAGCAGGGCCAGCGCGCCGAGCGGCTCGGAGAGGTACGTGCGCGTGATGTCGATCAGCGGCTGATAGGTCGCCATCAGCGCGACGGCGATCAATGCCGCCCACGGCCCGGCCAGGATCCAGGCGAGGATCGCCACCAGCACGAGCGTCGCGATCTCGACGAGCAATTGCGCGTACTGCGCGACGCCGTGGGAGTGGATGCTCAGCGAGATGTGCGAGGCGCCGCGCAGGATCGCGGCCGCGGCGAACATCAGCGAGGTCCCCGGCGCCCACTTGAACGTTGCAATCGGGTGGTCGCGAAGGATCTGGTTGGCGTTTGCGACGTAGCCGCCCTCGTCGGTCGAGACGCGGTCGTTGCTGCCGATCACATGGACGCGCAGCACCGTGCCCGCGACGATCACGATCGCGATGAGCGCCAGCGCGATCCAGTCGCTTCGCCGCGGCAAAAGGCGCGCGAGGAGCGCGTTGCGCTGCTCGCGGGACGTGATCCCGCGAAGCCTTGAGGGCAACGGTTTCCTTTCGAGGCGGCGGACGCGCGGATGCTAGTCGCCCGCGCGGAGCGGTTGGCGTCCGGGTCCTCCCCGGCGGCGGAAGTGGCTCGCGTCTCGCGGCCATCGGCGGTTCGTCCAGGATCTAGGCCACCCGCCGAGGTTTTCCGTATGTCCGCCGATAGGGATATCGAGCGTGCGTCGCGTTCTCTCACTCAATTTGGTTGCCGCCGGTATCGCCGTCTTCGCTCTGAGCGGGGCGAGCGGCGCTAGCGCGCTCAGTCCTGGATCGGCGCCTGGGCTCCTCGCGCACGCCGCAGGCGCGGGTGGTGCGACGAACGCGCTCGTCCCGCCTGGGCGCGGCATCCTGACCGGCGTCTCGAGCGGCTCGGCCGGCCAGTTCGGGACCGAGGTCGGCAAGCACCCGGCGATCTACGGCGAGTTCGTGACCTGGGGGCAGTCGATCCACTTCACCTTCAATCAAGCGGCTGCCGCGCACGCCACGCTGATGCTCCACATCTCAACGACGATGGGCTTTGGCGCGCGCCAGACGATTACGCCCGGCGGCATCGTCGCCGGAGCCGGCGACGCCTACCTGCTCGGCCTCGCGAAGTTGATCGCAAGCCACGGCAAGCCGATCTACATTCGCCTCTTCCCGGAGATGAACAACGCCAACAACGCGTACAGCGCCTACAACATGGACGGATCCTCGCGCGGCTCCGACTACTCGGCGCAGGCCTTCATCGCCGCCTGGCGTCGCGTCGTGACGATCCTCCGCGGCGGACCGGTCGCGGCGATCGATCAGCAGCTCGCGGCGCTCGGGCAGACCCGCGTGCACGGCACCGTTCGCAGCGCCTCGGTCCCGCACACGCCGATCTCATTCGTCTGGACGCCCGAGACCGCAGGCACGCCGGCGATCGCCGGGAACGACCCTGCCAACTACTACCCCGGCGACGCCTACGTCGACTGGGTCGGTACCGACTTCTACAGCCGCTTCCCGAACTTCCCGGGCCTCAACGCCTTCTACAAGAAGTTCTCATCCAAGCCGTTCGCGTTCGGCGAGTGGGCGCTGTGGGGCGCCGACGACCCGACCTTCGTTCGCGACCTCTTCAAGTGGGTCTCGAACCACCGCCGAGTGCGGATGATGCTCTACAACCAGGGCTACACCGACAGCGCGCCGTTTAGCCTCACTCAGTACCCGGCGTCCACGCGCGTGATCCGCGCCGACCTCGCGCCGCCGCAGTTCCTGGCCTACACCGCGGCCTGGTAACGGCCGCGAGCTCCTGGGGGCTCTAAGGTGTCGGCGTGCCCCCGGTGTGGATCTGGCTGCAGGCCGTGATCGTGGTGTTCGTCCTCGCCGGGATGGTGATCGCGATCGTCAGGCTCTCCTGAGGCCGCCGTGTTTGGATCGATCGTCGTCGGAACAGACGGGTCGCCGAACGCAGACGAGGCGGTCCGCCAGGCGGCGGCGCTCGCCGCGGCGCTCGGGGCGCGCGTGCACCTCGTCTGCGTCTACGAGCCGGTCCCAAGCCGCGAACGCGCGGGAGGTGACAAGCCGGGGGACATCGCACACGAGGAGTCAGGCTGGCTGCTTCGCCCGCGCGAGGCCGTCGAGGAGACGCTGGAGGAGGCCGCCGCGGTCTTCGCCGCCGCCGGCGTCGAGGTGGAGCGCTATGCCCAGCGCGGCGATCCCGCCGACGCGATCCTCGACGTCGCCGAGGAGCGCGGAGCGGACCTGATCATCGTCGGCAACCGCGGGCGCACGGGAGCGAAGCGCTTCCTGCTCGGCTCGGTGCCAAACCAGGTCTCGCACCACGCGCCCTGCGCGGTGCTGATCATCCGAACCGGCTAGCTCGGCGAGCCGGTTGTCCCGGTGGGACCGGTCGGTCCGGTGGGCCCGCTTGGACCGGTCGGACCGGTCGGGCCGGTCGGGCCGGTTGCCGCCGCGGCGTTCAGGAGCCCGGCTCCAAAGTAGAGGCGCTCGCCGAGCGGCGTCGCGGTGTCGATCAGGCGCTTGGTCAACGCGGCGACGCTCGGGTGGTGGCCGATGATCCCGCTGGCGATGATCAGCGCCGCTACGGCGCTGACGTGCGGCGCGGCCATCGAGGTGCCGAAGTAGCCGCCTGGCAGGCCGAACACGCGGACGCTCGGCGACCCGATGTCGGCGAAGGTCTCCTGAAAGATGTCGCCGCCCACGGCGGTCGCCGGGTGGCAGCGCGGATCGTCGTGCGGCAGCGCGGAGTCCGGGCCGCCGCCGGGAGCGACGAGGGACAGCCCGGAGCCGAAGTTCGAGTAGTCGCCCAGGCATCCGTCCTGCGTCGTCGCGCCAACGGCGAGGACCCAGCGCGCCTTGGCGGGGTAGGAGAGCTGGTCGTCCTGCTCGTTACCGGAGGCGGCGACGAGGAGCACGTTGTGGCGATGCGCGTAGTCGATCGCCTGGATCAGCTCCGGGATCGCGGCCGCGCGGACCGTGCCGGCGGTGAACTCGAGGCTCAGGTTGATGATCTGAGCGTGGTGATTGACCGCGAAGTAGATGCCCTTGGCGATCGCCGAAGCGTCGCCGTCGCCCTGCGAGTCGAGCACGCGGACGGGCATGATTCGGACGCCGTAGGCGAGGCCTGTGACGCCGATCCCGTTGTTTGTCGCCTCACCGATCGTGCCGGCGACCTGGGTGCCGTGGCCGTTGTGGTCCTCGGGGTAGGGAGAGTGGGAGACGAAGTCGTAGCCCTTGACGAACTCGTTGGCGCGGAAGTCCGGCGAGCGGCGGAACCGCCCGTGGTTCGCGTAGGCGACGCCGGTGTCGAGGACCGCGACGATCACACCCGAGCCGCCGGGGTGGCCCGCGGCGGCCACGTTCGCCCAGGCCTGCGGCGCGTTGACGCCGTAGGCCCCGGCGAAGTTCCATTGGAGCTGCTCCCAGCCGCCGGCGTGTCCTGAGCTGCCAGGGTCGTTTGGGACGAACGGCGGCGGGATCGCCGCGGCGTGAGCGATGTAGTCAGGCACGGCGTAGGCGACGCCCGAGCGGTGGCGCAGGCTCGCGAGGGCGCTGGACACGCTGAGGCCCCGCCGCAGCGACACGGTCGCAAACGGCGCGAGCGGGGTGCTCGGTCGCTCGAGCCCCGTGCGGGCAAGGACCGCGCGGTCGCGCGTGGAGGACGCGCCGGAGCGGAAGCCGACGATCACGACGCCCGGCACGTACTGCGCCCGCGGGGCAGGTCGGCGCGCGGCGGGTGCCCGCTGGGCGGCCAGCGCGGCCATCGCGGCGAGCGCCGCGACGGAGGTGACCGCGAGGGCCCTGATTAGCGAGCGGTGGCGTGTCATGCCGTGGATCGCGCAGTGGGACGGGCACGGCGCGGGGAGCTAAGCGTAACTGCGGCGTGCGCTGCGCCGCGCAGCTCGACCGCGTGCTTAGCTGCGCAGATGCGCGGAAGGTTCTTCCCGCTCGATGAGCACTTCATGCGGCTTGCCCTGCGCGAGGCCGAGCGGGCGCTCGAGCACGCCGACGTCCCGGTCGGCGCTGTCGTCGTCCACGACGGGGAGGTCGTCGGCTCGGGCGGCAACGAACGTGAGCTGCGCTCGGACCCGACCGCGCACGCCGAGACCCTCGCGATCCGCGAGGCCGCACGGGCGCTGGGGACATGGCGGCTGCTCGACTGCGTCCTCTACGTGACGCTGGAGCCGTGTGCGATGTGCGCCGGAGCGATCGTCCTCGCGCGGATTCCGCGCGTCGTCTTCGGCGCCGAGGACCCGAAGGCCGGCGCCGCCGGAGGCGTTCTCGACGTGCTCGGCGAGCCGCGCCTGAACCACCGCCCCGAGGTCGCAGGCGGTCTTCTCGCGGCGGAGGCGGGCGCACTGCTGCGCGAGTTCTTCGCCTCGCGGCGGTAGAGGGCGAGCCGCGCCCTACGCGGCGCGTCGCGTGCGCCGACGGTAGCTCACGCCGGCGACAGCGAAGTAGACGGCGGTTGCGAGGCCGAGCGCGACCTCGATCGCCCAGACGAGGCTCGGCGGGTCGAGCCGGCCGACA
Source organism: Solirubrobacteraceae bacterium (assembly GCA_035308005.1). GTDB lineage: Bacteria > Actinomycetota > Thermoleophilia > Solirubrobacterales > Solirubrobacteraceae > Palsa-513. The sequence goes on along the minus strand of DATGHN010000185.1, from coordinate 10,675 downwards.
AGAGCACGCGCAAGCGGCTCACCGCATGCCGCTCCGGCGATCAGCAGCGCGCTGCCCCATGATCGGCTGAGGCGCCAGCGGTGACCGAGGTAACCGAACAGCGGGCCGGTGAGAAGCCCGCCGACGAGCAGCTCGGACTGTGAGCGAAGGAAGGACGCAAGGTGCACCTGGCCAAGCGACACGCCCTCGAGCGGGCTGAGTGTCATCGCGAAGTAGCCGAGCAGCGCCACGTATGTGAGCAGCAGCCCAAGCCTTGCGGCCCGCCAGCCGCGTTCTCTGGTGAGTCCGCCGAGGAACGGCAGGATCAGCCACGTCGCCGACATCTGGCTGACCGCCACGGTCCAGACTCCCCAGCCGTGCGCCGACAGGCTCCCCAGGTACTGATCGGCGGCGCCGAAGACGAGCGCCAGGAAGATCATCACGATCGTCACGGGCTGGGACGCTACACCGCGCTCGCCGGCGAGCCAAGACGGATCTGCGGCCAGTCATCTGCCGCTCCGGTGGCGGTGGTGGCGATCCTTTAGCCTGCACTTCGTCATCCGGAGGGGTGGCAGAGCGGTTGAATGCGGCGGTCTCGAAAACCGTTGTACGTCTATTCGGCGTACCGAGAGTTCGAATCTCTCCCCCTCCGCTGAATCGGCCCATTCTCAGGACCGACGGGCGATTGACTGTTGTGGGTGGCCCGTCGGCGCGACGCCGGTCTACCGCGCGGTAGACCGCCCCTCCGCGGCGAGAACTGTTTGCGCGATGTCGCGCACAGGGCTCGTTCATCGATCGGCCGCGGGCATCTGTGCGTTGCGAGCTCAGTGCCGGGACCGTGGCTAGGCGAGGTCGCGTTCGACGGCAGTGATGTTTGTGGATCACCTCTGGACTCGTGAACCGGAGCAGGGGAGACGCTGACGCGAGGACCGCAGCGGCAGTGTCGGCACGCTGCGCGTTCGAGACGCCTGCTCCGCGTCATCCCTTTCTTGACATGTCACCTTCTGGTTACGTATCATGCGGTGCATGGAGGACGCTGACCTCGTGTTCAAGGCGCTCGCCAGCCCGGTGCGGCGGTTCCTGCTCGATCTGCTGTTCGCGCGTGACGGCCGCACGCTCGTGGAGTTGGAGTCAGAGCTTGAGATGACGCGTATCGGCGTGATGAAGCACCTGCGCGTGCTCGAGGACGCGGGGTTGATTGTCACGCGCCGGTCGGGCCGGGAGAAGCTGCACTTCCTCAACCCGGTGCCGATCCGGCTGATCTACGACCGATGGATCGACAAATACCGCGAGCGCCAGGTGTCGGCGCTCGCGGACCTCAAAAGCGAATTGGAGACCAAGGGATGACAACCATGACCGAAGCCACGACGATCCAGGTCTACCGCGTCTACATCCGTGCGACGCCCGACGCGATCTGGACCGCGATCACCGACCCCGACTGGACAAACCGCTACGGCTACGGCGGCCGCGCCGAATACGATCTGCGACCCGGCGGCAGCTTCCGTCTTCTGGCAAGCGAGGCGATGCGCGCACAGGGGGTGCCCGAAGTCGCAGTGGACGGCGAGGTCATCGAAGCCGACCCGCCGCGCAAACTCATCCAGACCTGGCGCCTCGCGATGGAGTCAAGCCTCGCCGCCGAGGGCTTCACACGCCTCACCTACGAGATCGAACCGCTGGAGGGCGGCGTGACCAAACTCACCGTCACCCACGACGTGACCGATACCCCCGTCCACGCCGGCCTCGTCGCCGGCGAGATGGAAGACACGGGCGCGGGAGGCGGCTGGGCGTGGGTCCTCAGCGGCCTGAAGACGGTGCTCGAGACCGGCGCGTCGCTCGGGCGTTGAAACGCGGAGGTGTGGGAGCCCCGCTTGCGGGGCTCCCGCCCGCCGCTCGTCAACGAGACAGGCCCGCGGACATCGCGTCGCCCACGGCCGCAGCGCTCACAACGCCGTTCAATCTGAGCAGATCCTGTTCTCGCTCAGCGCCGAGCGAGAACAGGAGCACTGCGAGTTCTGCTGGGCCAGGCTTCTGGCCCCCGAGTTCAGCGAAGAGCATTGCCTGAGACTGATGCGCGCTCCGGGGCTCTGCTGCGAACGGACGTGTGATTTCCGAATGCCGCGAGCGGCGTTTCCGGTGTCTCAGGCGCGCTCGGAGCCGATTGAGGAACGCGGCCGCCGGTCCGCCGTCGTGCTCCGCGCTGTCGACGGCGCGCGTGATCGCCACGTCGAGCTGCCGCCTCAGCTGTGATGCCTCGCCGAGGTCTTCGAACGGGGTGGGGCGCTGGCGTGAGCGCACGCGGTCAGATAGAACGTCTCGCGGTGGCACCCTCGCGGACAAAGCTGGCGCTGTTCAAGCAGCCGAACTTTCGGCGCTTCTTTGCCGGCTATGCGACCTCACTGTTCGGGACCGGTATGGCGCCGGTCGCGGTCTCGTTCGCCGTTCTCAATGGTGGCGGCAGCGCTTCACAGCTCGGGTTTGTCCTGACCGCTGTCGTGACGACCACAATCGTCGGCCTGCTTGTCGGCGGCGTGCTCGCCGATCGCTTTGGCAGACGCCGTCTGATGCTTGGCAGCGACCTCCTGCGCTGCGTCGCGCAGGGGACATTTGCTGCGCTCGTGATCGTCGGTCACGCACCGCTGTGGTCGCTCATCGGCGTGATCGCTGTGTCAGGGCTGGGCTCGGGACTGTTCTCACCGGCACTCACCGCGCTGACCCGCGAGATCGTCAGCGAGGGCGAAGTTCATGACGCCAACGCGCTGATCGGACTCGCAAGGAACGTCGGCAGCGTCGGCGGACCGGCAGTCGCTGGAGGGCTCGTCGCGGTGACAAACGCCGGCGTAGTGGTCGCCGCAGACGCGTTCACCTTCGCGGTCAGCGTCGTCTCTCTGGCGATGCTGGAGCTCGACCGCGGCCACGAGGGACGCGTCAGCTCGATACTCGACGATCTTCGTGAGGGCTGGGACGCGTGGCGGTCGCGCTCTTGGATCTTGATCACCGACATCAAGTTCGCACTGTCCAACGCGATCGTTCTGTCCCCATGGTTCGTGCTCGGCCCAGCGATTGCCAAGCGCCACCTCGGTGGCGCTTCGGCGTGGGGCCTCGTTCTCACCGCACAGGGCGCCGGAGCAATAGTCGCCGGACTCGCCCTCGTCGGTCGGCGCCCCGGCCGACCGCTTGTGCTTGCCACCGTCGTTCAGGCGGCATGGGCGCTGCCGCTCATCGGTCTCGCCCTGATCATGCCGGCCTGGGCGATCGCCGTCGGTGCGTTCGCGGCAGGCATCGGTTCGGCCGTCTTCGTCGCGATCTGGACTACAACCCTGCAGCGCAACGTACCCCACGCAGTGCTCGCCAGAGTCAGCTCGTACGACTCCCTCACCGCCTTCGCGCTGGGACCGATCGGGCTTGCGCTCGCCGGACCAATCGCTGCTCGAGTCGGTGATGCGACGCTACTGTGGATCGGCGCGGGCTGGCAGCTTCTCAGCACGCTGTTTGTCCTCGCCTTGCCCCAGATCCGCCGCTTTCATGATCCGCCCAGGCCCGCCTTCAAGACGAGCTGAGATAAAGAACTGGAGGACGGCGAACGGCGGCGACGTGCGGACGCGCCGAGCGCTCCGCTAACGACTGACGCGATAGTCGACGAGCAGATAGCCGGTCGGTGAGGTCTCGCTACGGATCGGCTCGAGCTGAATCGGCGGCAAGCCGTCGAGGAGTCGTCGTCCGCGACCGGCGATCCTCGGCGCTATCACGAGCCGGAGTTCGTCGACGACGCCGGCGGCGAGGAGCGCCTGTGCGACCGAGATGCTCGCGTGGACGCCGATGTCGCCTCCGGGCTGCTGCTTGAGATTCCGAACGAATTCGACGAGTCCGCCGTCGACCACCGTCGCCTTGTCCCAATCGCGGTCGAGTGGCGTCGATGTCGCGACGTACTTGGTGACGGAGTTGATGAAGGTCGCGAATGGCTGGATCTCGCTGCGCGGCCAGAACTGCGCCCATTCGGTGTAGCTGCGGCGGCCGAGAATGACCGCGTCCTGCGCTCCGATCACGGCGGCGAGGTTGGCGTCCATCGCGTCGTCCCAGTCGGTGAAGAAACCATCTGGGTCCTCGGCGACCCCGTCGAGGGAGAGCAGCTCGTATACGACGATCTTTCGCACTTTTTCACACCTCCGAGCGGCGTTAACGCTATTCGTTGACTGATCGGCACGCCTAAAATCACCGCTGTACCAGGCCCGCTGCTTCCACCACGTCGTCAAGAATGGCGCGGCTACGTTTCACCCCAGGCGCGTGGGGTGCATAACCACCCCACGTCGCGTCAGAGATGCACCCAGGGGGTGACGTCACCCGATCCTAATGTCCAACGGGCCAGATGACGCCCGTCCCGACAGCCTTCCCAGAAACGTGAACCCTGTCAACGACGGGCGCTCCGCCTCTTCCCACGAAGGAGCGGTGATCAACCTGCCCGAGAACCCGCCGCCGCCGCGGCTGTCCTTCGTCCGTGTGCTGATCGCGTTCGCCGCGATCGCCGGCATCGCCGTCAGCGCCGCGTATGCGATCGGGCGCCACACCCCCCCGGCGGCTGCCGCGGCATCCACGCCGCGCTTCGCGCCCTACGTCGACGTCACGCTGACGCCGACCTATCCCTTCCAGAACCCCACTGTCAACCCGGTCCAGCACGTCGTGCTCGGCTTCGTGGTCGCACAGCCGGGCCACGCGTGCTCACCGAGCTGGGGCGCCGCCTACACGCCCGCGCAAGCCGAGACGGCGATGAACCTCGACCAGCGGATCAACCAGGTGCGCGCGCAGGGCGGCGTGGCCGTCATCTCGTTCGGCGGTGCGACGAACACCGAGCTCGCGGTCGGCTGCGACAGCGTCTCCAATCTCGCCGCTGCCTACAGCGGCCTGCTGTCGCGCTATTCCTCTTCCGAGGCTGATTTCGACATCGAAGGCAGCGCCCTCTCCGACGCCGCGGCCAACACTCGCCGCGCGGAGGCCGTCGCTCTCGTGCAGCACACACTCGCCCGACACGGCGAGCACCTCCATGTCTGGCTCACCCTCCCGGTCACCCCTGACGGTCTCACCGCCGCCGGCCTTCAAGCAGTTCACGCGATGCTCGCAGCCGGAGTCTCGCTGAGCGGGGTCAATGTGCTCGCGATGGACTACCAGCCCGCGCCGGCCGGTGGCGCACGGATGCTCGCGACCGTCGAGAGCTCCCTGCGTCACGCGAACGGCCAGCTTCAAGACACCGGCCTCGCGCATGGCTCGGGGCAGGCTTGGGAGCACCTGGGCGTGACGGTGATGATCGGGCGAAACGACGTCGCCGGCGAGAGCTTCACCCTTGGCGACGCCCGCAACCTCGCCGCGTTCGTCAAGTCCAACGGCATCGCGCAGGTCTCGATGTGGTCGCTCAACCGCGACAGCGAGTGCGGAGGTGTCTTCGTGCAGGTTGGCGTCCTGTCGACGACCTGCAGCGGCGTCAGGCAGACGACGCTCGAGTTCACGCACGTGTTCCTGGCGCTGCCGGGGACCGTCACGGCGGGTGGCGCCACCACGGCTCCGGCCTGGGCGCCGCCGTCGACCGCGCCGGACAACGCGTCCACGAGCCCCTATCCGATCTGGGAGGCGACCTCCGCCTACCCCGGCGGCTACAAGGTGGTCTGGCACCGCGCTGTCTACCAGGCGCTCTGGTTCAGTCAGGGCGTCGCTCCCGACACCCCGCCGTCGGGACAGAGCCCGAGCCCGTGGCTCCTGCTCGGCCCCGTCCTGCACGGTGAGCACCCCCCGAAGCCGACGCTGCAAGCGACCGGCGTCAACCAGAAGTGGTCTTCGTCCACGGTCTACCGCGCCGGCGCACGGGTGCTCTTCGGCGGGCTGCCTTTCCAGGCGAAGTGGTACTCGCAGGGTTCGGCGCCGCAGACGAATCTGCCGGTCAGCCCGCAGTCGCCGTGGGAGCCGCTCTTCAGCCTCCCCGGGGAGCCGACGTCGTGATCCGCGCGGGCACAGGACGCGAGTGGGGCGCCGACCGCCACGGCGATCCGATGCCGGCCGTGCCGCGGCCCGCATCCGAGCGCATCGTTGGGCTCGGCCGTCTCGCGGTCGCGCTCGGAGCACTCGCCTGGCTCGCCTTCATCATCACCACGGCGACGCACTTCTCGCGCTACAGCAAGAGCGCAGGAGGGATCGTTCAGACGGTCGCCTTCGCAGGCCTCGTGACGCTCCTCGCCCTGTCGGCGCTCGCCTACATGATGGCCCGGCTCGGCTTCTACTACCGCATCCGCATCCACCGCCGTGCGGCTCGCGCGACGCTCGATGAGTTCTTTGCGACGCGCCAGCCGACGCTGACCACGATCGTTCCCTCCTACCAGGAGGACGCGCGCGTGATTCGGATGACACTGTTGTCGGCAGCGCTTCAGTCCTACCCCGACATCCGCGTCGTGCTCCTGATCGACGATCCGCCGGAGCCCCGCTACGCGGCGCCCTACCGCCTGCTTGCCGCGGCGCGCGCGCTGCCGGGCGAGATCGAGGCGATGCTCGCCGCGCCGAGCGCGCGCTTCACGCTCGCCGCCGACCGCTTCGCCGCGACCGCCGGCGGGCAGCACGCGACCCCCGAGGAGCTCCTCGCGCTCGCCAACGAGTATCAGCACGGCGCGCGCTGGGTCGCCGACCTCGCCGCCGCCCAGGAAGTCAGCGACAACATGGACGAGTTTTTCAAGCGACACGTGCTCGGCGGTCTCACGCGCGATCTCACGCTCACCGCCTCGGCGCTTCGCAGCGGCGCCGGCGATGCGACGGCGCGCCTCCCGCGCGAGCGAGTCGCCCATCTCTACCGCCGGCTCGCCTGGACGTTCACGGCTTCGATAACGAGCTTCGAGCGCAAGCAGTACGCCTCGCTCTCGCACGAGCCCAACAAGGCCATGAACCTGAGCAGCTACATCGGGCTGATGGGCGGTCGCTACCGCAAGGTCGATTCCCCGATTGGGCGCACACTTACGCCAACCAACGGCGCGGCCGATCTGATCGTCCCGGACGCCGACTACGTCCTGACCCTCGACGCCGACAGCGTGATCCTCCCCGAGTACTGCGAGCGGCTGGTGCTCGCGCTCGAGCAGGCTGAGAACGCGGGTGTTGGCGTTGCGCAGACGCCCTACAGCGCCTTCCCCGGCGCGCGCACGCGCCTCGAGCGCATCGCCGGCGCGACGACGGACCTCCAGCACATCGTCCACCAGGGCATGACCTTCCACGACGCGACGTTCTGGGTCGGCGCCAACGCGGTCCTGCGCAAGCGGGCTCTGGATGAGGTCGTCCAGATCGAGTACCAGGGTGACTGGCCGATCCGCCAGTACATCCAGGATCGAACCGTGATCGAGGACACGGAGTCGAGCATCGACCTCGCCACGCACGGCTGGTCGCTGCTCAATTATCCCGAACGCCTCAGCTACAGCGCAACGCCGCCGGACTTCGGATCGCTGTGCATCCAGCGCCAGCGCTGGGCCAACGGCGGTCTGCTGATCGTGCCGAAGCTGTGGAACCTCGTCCGCCAGCGCCGCTCGCGAGGCGAGCGCACGACGCTCGGCGAGATCGTCCTCCGCGTCAACTACATGGCGTCGATCTTCTGGAGCTCGCTGTCCCTGCTCGTCCTGCTCGCCTACCACGCCAACGGCGCGCAGCTGAGCCCGCTCGTGCTGCTGATCGCCGCACCGTACTTCCTGACGATGGCGCTCGACCTGCGCTACTGCGGTTACAAGGCGCTCGACACGGTCCGCATCTACGCCTTCAACCTGCTGCTGCTGCCCGTCAACCTGTCCGGCTGCGCGTCCTCGATCGTGCAGGGCCTGACTGGCAGCAAGGGCCGCTTCCACCGCACGCCGAAGGTGCGCCAGCGCACGACCGCCGGCCTGCCGTTCGTCGTGCTGCCCTACGCGATCGTCGCGCTCGCCGCCTACACCGCCTACCACGCATACGTTCTTCACCGCTGGGGCGATGCCGCGTTCGCGGCCGTCAACGCCGTGCTCGCGACGTACGCGATCCTCGCCTACATCGGCGTTCGCAACTCGCTTGTCGACATCTGGGTCAACCTCGTCTCGCTGCTCTACAAGCCCGCGGACGCGCCGCGCAAGCGGCCCGCTCGGCGCACGCCGAACCCCGCCGCGAACAGCGCGATGATCGGCGCCGACTGGGAGCGCGTGCTCTATGCGGGAAGCGGCGAGGGTGTGGCGCTCGCGCCGCCTCTGCTGCGCCCAGCGGTCGAGGAGGAGCCGGCGGCCTTCACTGCCTGGAACGGCGCTCGGACTTCCGCCGCGCCGGTGGCGCTCGCCGAGGCAGGCGGCGACCGCGAGCCGTTCGCTTCCTGAGCGGCGCTAGGCAGAACGCTCCAGCTGCGCGGCCATCCAGTCGGCGACGGCCGGTCGCACGCGCGCGGTCAGGTTCGAGCAGCCGTGGTTGCCGTCGTCGTGGAGGACGAACCGCGAGCCGGGCGTTTCGCGCGCGATCCGCTCGGTCTGCTCCCACGCAATGACACCGTCGCGGCGGCCGGTGACGAACAGCGAGGGCACGGCGATCCGCGCGCAGACTCCGGTGAGGTCGAGCGCCAACGCGCGCTCGCGACCCTCGTCCCCATCCGCCGCGCCCGACTTGAGCGTGAAGGTGGCCTGCGTCAGCGCGGGCAGTCTCGCCCAGATCTCGCCGAATTTGAAGGGCCCGCTGAGCGAAGCGACCGCTCGCAGGCGCGGCTCGTAGGCCGCGACGCGCGGGGCGTAGTAGCCGCCGAGGCTGACGCCGAAAACGCCGATCCGCTCGAGGTCCACGCGCAAGTCGGGGCGGGCGGCGAGCGCGTCGAGGATCGCTGCCACGCATGCCTCGTAGTCGTGGCGGATCGGCAGCATGAGGCCAACCTCGCCCTGTCCGGCGCCGTCCAGTGAGAGCGTCGCCATCCCGCGGCGCAGGAACGACTCCTCAAGGTGGAAGAACTCCTCCTTCGTCGAGTCAAGGCCGGGAATGAGGATCACAAGCGGCGGGCGGTCGGCGCCGGGCGGGCGGCGCAGGTTCGCGACGACCTTCGCGCCGGCGAGCGGGGCCTCGATTCGCTGCAGGCCCGTCTCGAGCAGGCGGTGCGCGTCGAGCATCTCTCGCACGCTCGCGTGGGTCGCCTCGGCGTGGAGGTCGGGATCGAGCACCCAGACGAACTTGCCGAAATGGCGCGCGACCGAGGCGCGCAGCCAGCCCTCACCGGCCGATCTGCGACGTCCGTCGGCCTCGGCCTCGGCCGCTCCGGAGGCTGCCTCATCGGCCGTCCTCGACCACTCTGGAAGCCACTGCGCCCAGGTCTCGATGCGAGCGGTCGTCGCCGCGAAGTCGTTGTAGTCGACACCGTTCTGAATGCAGCGCGGCGCCCAGTGCTCGATCGCGCTCGCGACCGCGGCGTCTGGCATCAGGATCTCCTTGCGGCAGTCGTGGGCGCTTTCGCCGGCGGCATGGGCACTTTAGGACCCTACAACGCTCGCCTTAGGAGCTCTGCCTGGCGACCCGGCTGGGCGGACATCGAGGCGCGCTGTATGCAATCCCGCCCAAACCTCGCCACGACAAACATGCCGCCAGCAACGCGGCGAACGTAAAGGTTGCTTGCAAACGCGCCGATATGCGCAGGGTATGCTCCCGACGCCCAGCCTCGAGGGCCAGGACGCGCTGGCGGACACGCTGCAGCGGCCGCATACGAACATGACGACGCGCGAGCGCGTCGCCGAGGGCTTCTTGAGCGTCGCGTTCCTCGGCGCCGTGGCCGCGCTGTGGGCGGCCCACCCGCCCGGTCCGATCTCGTGGGTGCCGGCCGTCGTCTGCATGGCGATCATGACGATGGCGTGCCGGATCCGCATCGACACGCCGTTCGGCTACACGACGCCCGTGCAGCTTGCGTTCGTGCCACTGTTGTTTGCCCTCCCCGTCGTCCTGGTCCCGCTCGCCGTCGTGCTGGCGACGGGGCTGCAAGCGCTGCCCGACGTCGTCACGGGCAAGATGCGGCCGAGCCGGCTGATGCAGTCGATCCCGAACGCCCTGTATTCGGTCGGCCCGACCCTCGTCTTCGTCGCCCTCGGCAAGACCCCGCAGCACGCCGGCGCCGGGGTGCTGGTCCTGGCGCTCGCCGCCCAGTTCGGAGTTGACTTCGCCGCTGCTCGCCTGCGCGACGTGTTTGCGTTCGGGAAGACGCTCGCCGAGCTGGTTCAGCAGTCGTGGGTCGTGGTCGTCGACGCGGCCCTCTCGGGTGTCGGGCTGCTCGTCGCCGAGCGTGTCCATGACCATCCGATCGCGGCGCTGGCGCCGCTTCCCTTGCTTGGCTTGGTCGCGATGTTCGCCCGCGAACGCCGGCAGCGTCTCGAAAGCCTGATCGAGCTGAACACGGCCTACCGCCGAGCGCGCGACGAGGCGATCGAGGCCTCGGAGATGAAGTCCGCATTCCTGCGCAACGTCAGCCACGAGATCCGCACGCCGATGAACGGCGTGATTGGCATGAACGAGCTACTGCTGCAGACCCCGCTGTCAGACGAACAGCGCGGTTATGCCGAGCAGGTCGAGCAGTCGAGCGAGCACATGCTCGCGATCATCAACGACATCCTCGACATCTCGCGTATCGAGACGGGGCGCCTCGCGGTCGAGATCTCGGAGTTCCTGCTGCCGGAGTCGATCGAGCAGGCCTGCGCCTCGGCGGTCC
>DATGHN010000184.1:0-2274 GCA_035308005.1 Solirubrobacteraceae bacterium | reverse complement strand
CGTGCAGCAGCGAGGAGATCTCGCGGAAGTCGTGGCGGCGCTCGGCGTGCGCGACCTCGAGCATCGTCCGCTCGGCGCGCTCGACGATCTCGCGCGCCGGCTCGTGCTGATCGAGGACGCTCGACTGGATCTCGTAGGTCGCGCCCAGCAGCCGCCGCAGCAGCGCGGTCTCGCGCACGATCTGCGCGTAGTGGCGCAGGTTCGCGACGTTGGGGACAGGCCCGGCGAGCAGCTCGACCGTCTCCGCGCCGCCGGCCGCCTCGAGCATCCCGCTGCTGCGCAGCGCGTCGATGACCGTCAGCGTGTCGACCGGCTCGCTGCGCTCGTAGAGGTCCACCATCGCCGTGTAGATCACGCCGTGGCGGTCGCGGTAGAAGTCCTCCGACCGCAGTCCCTCCTCGATCGCGAGCGCGTACATCGGACGGTCCGAGAGCAGGATCGCGCCGAGCACCGACTCCTCCGCGTCGATGTTGTGCGGCGGCGCGAGCGTCTGCGCCACGGTCAGCTGCGGCGCTCGCTGGGGGATTCTTGCGGGGCTGCTCATCGGGTTTCCGATCGTTACAGGCCCGGCGGCAGAACGGGAGAGGAAACCCGCAGCGCGCGAGCGATTACCTCCGAAGAGAACGCGGGCGCCTCGAGGCGACGGCCGCGGCGGGCGCGCCGGTTGCTCCGGCCGCGAAACGGTCGCCCGAACGGCGAGCGACTGCGCGCTTACCTGGCGGCGATTACGATCGTCTTGACCGTCGCGGTGACGCCGGCCGCCACGTCGATCACGACCATGTAGGTGCCGATGTTGCGGATCGGCTCCTCGAGGTGGACGGTGCGGCGATCGAGCCGCAGGTCGCGCGCCTCGCGGATCGCGTCGACGATGTCCTGCGTCGTGACGGAGCCGAAGAGGCGCCCGTCGTCACCGGCCTGCTGCGCGATCGTGAGCACCGTGCGCGAGAGCAGCGCGGCGTTCTCCGAGGCCTGCTCGATCGCCTGGCGCTCGGCCCGCTCGGCCGCCTCCGCCCGCTGGCGGGCAGCCGCCAGGGCGCCGGAGCTCGCGGGAGCCGCGAGCTTGCGCGGGATCAGGTAGTTGCGCAGGTAGCCCTTCGAGACCTCGACGACCGCGCCGCGCGCGCCGAGCGTCTCGACGTCGTCGAGCAGGATCGCCTGGGGCATCAGCGGTCTCGGTCGCGGTCCCGGTCGCGACGGCCGCCGGTGCTCTCGACCGCTCCCTCGTTCACGTAGGGGAGCAGCGCGAGCTCTCGCGCGCGCTTGACGGCGCGCGCGATCTGGCTCTGATGGCGACGGCAGGCCCCGCTGATGCGGCGCGAGCGGATCTTGCCCTTCTCCGAGATGAACCGCCGCAGCGTCGCGACGTCGCGGTAGTCGACCTGGTCGACCTTGTCCTTGCAATGCAGACACGGCTTGCGCCGCCCGCTGCTCGGGCCTCCGCGCTTCTCGCGTCGCCGTCCCGGCTTCTCCCTGCTCGCTCGCGCCTTCGCCATCTGATCCTTCGCTGTCTAGAACGGAATGTCGTCGTCGCCCACGCCGGCGCCTGCGGGCGCTGCGGCGGGCTGGTAGTCGCGCTCGTCCACCGGCACGTCGCTGCGCGAGCCGACCGAAGCGGTGAAACCGCCCCCGGACGCCTCGTCGCGCCCACCCAGGAACTGCACCGACTCGGCGATGATATCGACTGCCTGGCGCTTCTGCCCCTCCTGGGTCTCCCACTCGCGCCACTCCAGGCGCCCCTGGACGCCGACGGGGCGGCCTTTGGCGAGGAAGCGGTGGCAGTTCTCACCCTGTGCGCCCCAGACCTTGACGTCGAAATAGTTGGGCCTGTCCTCCCATTCGCCGGTCGCGCCGTTCTTGCGGCGCGTGTTGACCGCGACGCGAAGCTCGCAGACGGAGGTGCCGCTCGGCAGCGAGCGCAGCTCGGGATCGCGGGTCAGGTTCCCGGTGATGACGACGACGTTGAGGTTCGATGCGGCCATGGGACGGCTCCTTGCGCGCGTGGTTCTCGGATCCACCTACTGTAGAGGGACGTCCGGTCCGCTCTGCACAGCGGCCACGCTCGTTGGGTGAAATCAGGCCTCGGCCGGTGCGGGATCGGGCTCCGCCGGAATGCTCGGCTCAGGCGGAGCGCTCGCGGCAGGCGCTTCGATCGCGGCGGACGGTTCGGTCGCTGCGGGCGGTTCAGTCGCGGCCGGCGGTGCAGCGGCGGCCGGCGCAGCGACGGCGGGCGGCGCGGTCGGGACCGGCGCGCTCGCGCCGGGCGGCGCGGTCGCG
>DATGHN010000183.1:0-4881 GCA_035308005.1 Solirubrobacteraceae bacterium | reverse complement strand
GGCATCACCATCAGCACGTCACGGCCGTCGAGCGCTGCGCGAACCGCCTCCTCCTGGCCGCGGCGGAAGGAGTCGAAGCCGAAGTGGCGGCGCAGGTCGTCGAGCAGCATCGCGGCGGCCGACGATAGCGGCGGCGTCGGTTGGGAAAACCGAGCTAGCCGCCGAAGGAGATGCTGTGCGACTGACCGCCGGTCTTGAGGGTCAGCCCCGAAGTCCCGCTCGGCGCGGTCGTCGTGTAGGACGTCTCCTTGACGTCGTTCCAGCCCTTGTTGCCGAACTTGTACTGGTACTCATCGCCGCAATGGACGTGGATCGTGTAGTCGTCGCAGTCCCAATCCACGTAGACGTGCATCGTCGAGTGCTGGGTCTGCCAGCTGTAGTCGCCCGACCACTCGTTGTCGTATTGACACGACGAGGCGTGCTTGTCATGGCCATGGAAGTCCGTGTCGCCGTAAGTCTGCTTATCGCCGCCGCCGAACGAGCCGGAGGCGAGGACGACGCCGACGCCGGAAGTCAGGATCAGGCCCGTGGCGAGCAGCACAGCGACGCCGTGCACGCGAAGCACAGCGCCAAGGCCTCGCCGCGGCGTCGGTTCGCCGCGCCGGAGACGATGGTGAACGCGCCCGCGCAGCTCGTCAAGCTCGAGTGCGCTCGGCGTGACGCGTGCCGCCGTCAGCCGCGCCGCGATGCCGCGAACATCCTCGGGGAGCTGGTCTTCGTTTCGCTCCATCAACCCTTAGACGCACGAGGGGAGCGTTTCTTGACTGGCGTGGGGAGAATTTTCGGCGCCAGTCGGCGTTCGCCGGCTCGACACCCTGCTCACCCCGACGGCGCAAACGCTTCGACCTCGCGGATGATCGCTGGCCCGTAGGCGTAGTCGTTTGGTTGCCTGGCGGCGACGGCGGTCGACCTAGGCCAAAACGACGGCTCCGCGCCACCCGCATAGCCGCCGAAGTTGACCTGCTCGATCGCGATCCGGATTGCTGCCGTCGTAACCGCCGTAAAGCGCGACAGCACGGCGCGATCGTAGAAGAGGTTGCGGTGGCTGGCGACGGTCCGCCATCCACCAGACGGCGTCAACACCTCGACCCTCCAGCTGCGTACGCCGGGCATCGTGCTGCCCACTGAAGAGGTTGCCAGCAACACGCGGTCGATCGACTCGGGATGGGGGAACCGCACGGTCAGCTGCGGGTTCGCGTCGCCGAAGGCCGACCCCCAAGCGGGACTACCCGCGAGATCGCCGACGTTGTCCGCTCCGGCGTCGCCGTCGATCGCCAGGCTGGGCGGGTTTGCCGGGGTGTGCGATGTTGCGGTGGCCACGGCGCCGAGGCCCCTGAGCGCCAGATCGGTGCCGAAGGATTCAGATGCCCGCACCGTGATCTGGTCGCCAGCCGGGAGATCGAGGTACTGCACGGCGCCGTCGAGCGTCAGGGGCACGCCCTGCGACAGCGACGCCGGTTTTGTGGCGCCGTACTCGTCCACGAGACTCGCGTTGGGGCTCGTCCCGGCGGCGAGCCCGACGGTTGCCGCGAGTGCGACATCGTCGGTCCAAAGCGCGACAACGCTGTCACCGCCGGGAGTGGCGGGCCCGAAGGACTCGGCGTAGGTCATTGGCATGCCGGTCTGGAGCCAGCCCGTGAACGCCCGTCCTTGGGTCTGGGTGGTCTCGACCATCGCGCCGAGCGCAGAGGGCTTCACGTCCGTGTCGCCTTCGATCAGCGAGAACAGCATCCCGTCGGCATTCGTTCCCTGCGTCATGAGGTACTCGCAGACCCCGATGCCAAGCGCGTGCATCCACAACTCGGCGCGGACGATGCGGTCGCCCTGATCGAAGTAGTCCTCGGGACCGTCGGACCACCAGCCCACCTCGGTGATCCAGACCGGCATCGCAGCGGCGCCGTTGGCGGCCATCAGCGCGCGCAACTGCTCGTACGCCGCGGGAAAGCCCTGCTCCTCCCACGATCGGTTGTGACCGGGGTAGGGGTGACTGCCGGCGATGTCCATGAACCGGAAGCCTCCGGCCGCGGCGATTGCCTGCCAGTAGCCGAGGTCCATTCCGACCACCGTGCCGCCGATCACCTCGGCGGTCGGATCGGCCGCCTTGACGGCGGCGTAGAACGGCTCGAGGACTCGGCGGACATATTTCTGCGCCGGACCGAACGTGGCGTTCGGCTCGTTCCACGCCTCCCAGTCGTGGACCTCGTCCTTCCAGTGGTCGACGACCTGCGCGACGCGGGCGCCCCAGGTACCGTTGGCGACGAACGCCTTCTCGGGGCCGCCGCTTCCGACCAGAACGCTGAACTGCACGTCGTCGGCGGCCGCCTCCTTCGAGGCTGCAGCGATCTGGGCGTCGTAGGCTGAGAAGTCCGTCGGACCGGCCGTGCCCTTCGGCAGCATCTGCGACCAGTCAAGGGCGACCCGGACGCCGTTCGCGCCGAACTCACTCGCGAGCGCCGCGCCTCGGTCGCCGCTCGGCACGCCCGAGCTCGACGTTCCCGGGAGCGTCGCCAGATCGAGCGGGTCGCCGGGCGCTCCGATCGAGTAGTCGACGCAGTCGGCCGCGACCGCCTGTCCGCCCTGGACGAGGCGGAGGTCGATCTCGTAGGGCCCGGGAACGGGCGCCCGCAGCTGGAGCGGCACACCGTGGTCGATGTTCGAGTTGCCCAGTCTCACCGTATGGGTATCGCCGGCACCGCTCTGAGCCTGGGCTCGGTTCTCGACGGTGTAGCGCAGCTGAAGCCCGCCGAGCTGCGTCCACCAGGGATCGAAGACCGCCGCGGCGACCGGCGCCTCGCCGGCCTTGAAGTACCCGGCCTCGGCGCCCAACCGGACGCCGGCGCCGATCCCGAGGCCGCTCGAGCTGCCCGAGCCGGGCTGGAGCGCTTCCGCAAGCACGTCCGAAAGTCGCATCCGCGAGACTCTTTGCGCTTTGGAGAACGGTCGACCCGTCTCCATGTAGAGGTTCGAGCCCACGACGCGGAGCGCGCTCAGATTCGTGAGCCCGATTGCCGTGTCCGCAACCGTTCCGAGCAGGAGGCCCGTACGCGAGAAGAGCTCGAGTCCGTGGCCGGAGTCGGCCACCAGGTAACGGCCATCTGCCAGCTGAACCGCACCGCCCTGGAGGTAGAAGTCGAACTGGCCAGGTACCGGTGTTGTGCCGTAGCCGCCGCCGCCGAAGTAGAAGACCTGGCGTAGCGCGCTGTCGAACTTGCGGACGTATCGCCCGTCGGTGGCGACCATCCCGCCGTCAGGCGTATCTGCGAAGGCCTGCCCGGCGACGGCGCGCGCACCCACGTAGCTCCCTGCCTGGTCGTAGAGCCTCGACGCTCCCGCAAAAACCGCGCCGACGGTCCAGGCTCCGCCGAGCACGTGGCCGAAGATGCCCTCGATCTGCTTCGGCATCGATCGCGACCAGATGACGCTGCCCGACAGGTTGATCTTCACGAGATCGAAGGGATAGCGCTGCACGTAGAGCGCCCGGCCGTCGGGGGGCACGGCGAAACTGGTGATCGTCTGCTTCCAGCGAATCGGGACGGTCTTGACCAGCTTGCCGGCGTCGGTGAACACCTCGATTCCCTTCCCGGCCACCACATAGATCAGGCTTCCGGCGACCTCGTCGTCTCCGAGGGCCGCCTCCGGCGTCAACGCGACGGGCGCAGCCTTGTCCAGCGCCTGCGCGGGCGCCATGACGTCGCGCGGATGCAGCACGCCGCAGAGCGCGGTCGCGGTCGTGTAAGCGGAGCGGCTGTAAGTGGAACCAAGGGCGCGCGTCCCCGCCCTTCCGCTTGCCCGCGGCGCCGAAATCGCTCCGCCGTTCATCGCCAGCGACGCCGCGGCGACGGCCACCACCGCGACCAAACCGGCGAAGCCCCGACGTCGTTTGACGCGTCGCCCGTTCCGCACGCTCACCGGGTCCTCTCGGCGTGGCTTGCGCGGTCAGAGTTCCAGTACGCCGCCAGACCTCCGTGGATACCCGGGCAGGGTGATCCAAACCTAAGTGTTGGCGCGCGGGAGCTATCCGGCAATGTCGCGCAGTCGCCGCAAGCCGCGATAGAGCCGCCCTTCGACAGTGCTCTGACGCTCATCGAGAAGCTCGGCGATCTCGCGAAGTGCCAGATCGCCGCCGAAGCGCAGCGCGACCACAGCACGCTCCTCCTCCGGGAGCGTCTGCAGCGCGCGCTCGAGGAGGTCACGTTCCCCGACGGCGTCGAGCTCGTCGCGGCCGCGTGGTGCGCTCGCGACGCGCTCGAGCGCACGCGCCTCGGCTCCGCGGCGGCGAGCCAGATCGCGCAGGCGGTTCATCGCTATCGCGTAGAGCCAGGTCTTCTCGCCAGATTGGCCGCGCCAACCGCTCGAGCCGCGCAGCACACGCTCGAAGGTGTCGGCCACGATGTCCTCGGCCAGCGAGCGGTCGCCGGTCTGGTAGGTCAGGAAGCCCAACAAACCGGCCGCGTGCTCGGTGTAGAGGCGGTCGAAGGCCTCGTCGCGGCGATCGCGTTTCATCCGGAGTCGATCAGCGTCTGGTGCGAGAGGAACGCGACAGCTGCCGCGCGGGCGCGAGCAGATGGTCCCCGGGCGAGCGCATCCGCCAGCGTTTGGACGTCCGTGTCCAGCGGGTCGAGCCGAGCGGCAAGCGCGGCCGCGGCACGAGCGTCGGCGCCCGTCGCCGCCGTGGTAGCCGCTAGCGCCGCCTGGAGCTCCCAGTCGTTGGGGTCCTCGGCCAACCCGCCGCGGAGATCGGCGCCGGCGCGGCGGTAGTGACCAGCGCGGACGGCGCAGAGGGCCTTGATCTGCCAGGGCGGCGCGCGCGTTCCAAGGATGTCAATCGAGTGCTGCGCCAACTTGTCGGCACGCACGCAGTTGCCGACGGCGTAGGCGCTC
>DATGHN010000182.1:0-7803 GCA_035308005.1 Solirubrobacteraceae bacterium | reverse complement strand
CGAGTACGCGCTCGTTCACACACGCAAGGTCTGGACGCTGACGTTCGCGTTCAGCGCGGCCGGCTCCGCACTCGTCGGGGTGCTGGTCGCCGGATACGCCGGCGGCGTCACGAGCACGATCGGCGACCCCTACCTGTTCGGAAGCGTCGTGGGCGTGATCGTCGGCGGCACGATCTTCGGCGGGCCGGGCAACTACACAAGGACGTGCGTCGGCGCGATGTTCGTCGCGGTCCTGACGACAGTGCTGATCGGCCATGGGGCGAGCGCCGCCACGACCCAGATCGTCCAGGGGGCGATCATCCTGCTCGCCATCTCGGTCTACGGCCGCCAGCGCCGATTGAGAGACCGCCTATGACGTGACCCCTCGGCGCGCGCAATGCCGCGTCGTGCTGATCGATCTTGCCCGGTCCAACGACCGGATCTCACCCACGTACAACCTCAGAGCGGAACCAAACGGAAGGAGAGGTGCGGATGTCCAAAGAAACTAGGCGGGTCATGGCGCGGCGGGGCCGCTTCATGATCGCGGTCGCAGCGACGGGTGCCGTCGCCGCGACCATGGCGCTCACGACAACGGGCAGCGCCGCGGCGAAGACCGCGACGGTGGCCGCGACCCATGCCTGCGGCTACAGCGCGCCGGTCGGGCCGACCAACCCGAGTGGCATCTACTCGACGCTGTCCTCGGCGCTCAAGTCCGTGTACTCGAGCGATCCGGGCGCACTCAACGCGAGCCCGTGGGCGAACTCGAAGCCGGTCAAGGGCCCGTGGAAGATCGGCTACATCGCGTTCGCTATCACCAATCCGTACAACCAGCACGAGTTGGACGGACTCAAGACGCAGTTCGCTAAGGCCAAGGCGAAGGGCCTCGTGACCGGCTCGCTCCTGACGAACATCCCGGCCACGCTCGCGGCTTCGACGCCGGAGCAGGAGATCGCGGCGATGCAGCAAATGGTCCGCGAGGGCGTCAACGCGATCATCATGGAGCCGATCGCCGGCGCGCCGCTGGTGCCCGAGATCGACGCCGCCGGCAAGGCCGGGGTCCCGGTGATCCTCACCGACATCCCGCTGCCGCAGGCGAAGTACGGCGTGGTCGTGTGGTCGCAAAACCAGTACCAGGCCGACGCAAAGACGCTCGGACTGGTCAAGAAGGGCAACCTGCTGATCGTCCGCGGCATCGCGGGCAACCCCAACGACGTCGACCTCTACCAGCAGAAGATCGACGATCTGAAGTACTGCCCCAACATCAAGGCGACATCGATCTACGGCGACTGGGACAACGCCAGCGCCAAGACGGCGGTCGCGCAGTACCTCGCGGCGCACCCGCAGGGCGTCAGCGGCGTCCTTCAGGACGGCGGCATGATGGCCGGCGTCATCGAGGCATTCCAGGCCGAGGGCAAACCCGTTCCGGTTATCGCCGACGACGAGTGCTACGCCGGAGACCTGTCCTGGTGGCTCGCGCACAAGTCGTCGTATACGACCTACGGCGCATGCTTCAACGGCTACCAGGGGGCGTACGTGTTCTTCAACACGGCGCTTCGCGTCCTGGCCGGCGACGGTCCGAAGTACCAGACCCTCGAGATCCCGGCCCCGCAGGTGACGAACTCGAACCTCGCGAAGTTTGCGGTGCCGGGTCTGCCGCTGACATCGCCGAACGAGGTTGGTGGCCCGACCACCGCATGGTGCTCGGACGCCTGCCTGAATTCCTATTTCAACAAGCCAGGGACGCCCGGCGGACTCTAAGCCGGACCCCACGACACAGTAGGCGAGGACGGGCTGCACCCGCGTTTCCGCGCGGGTGCAGCCGCCTCGCCCTTGATCACGCGGAGCCACGATGACCAGCTACAACGGAAGGGTCGCCGTCATCACCGGCGGCGCGAGCGGCATCGGCTACGCGCTCGCGCGTCGCGCAGCGGCGGAGGGGATGACGGTCGTGCTGGCCGACATCGAGACGGCGGCGCTCGACCGCGCTGCCGCTTCGCTGCGCTCCGAGGGCGCCCCGGTGCATGGCTTCGAGGTCGACGTCTCTGACCGCGCGGCGGTAATGGCGCTCGCCGGCCGCGTCGAGGCCGAGGTCGGCCCAACGTGGCTGCTGGCCAACAACGCCGGCGTATTCGTCGCCGCTCCGCTCGTTGAGTCGACGCCGCAGCAGTGGGAGTGGGTGCTCGGCGTCAACCTGTGGGGCGTCGTGCACGGCCTGCAGGCGTTCCTGCCCGGGATGGTCGCCCGCGACGACGGCTACGTGGTCAACACCGCGTCGCTCGACGGGATAGTCACCGTCCCCAACGTGGCGAGCTACATCGCCTCAAAGCACGCGATCACGGGGCTGAGCGAAACGCTGTTTCGCGAACTCGCCGGAACCGGTGTCGGCGTGTCGGTTCTTTGCCCGGGCACGATCGCGACCGACATCGTCCGCTCGGCGCGCAACTGGCCCGCGCGGCTGGGGCCGGCGCCGCCCGTCGAGACCGACGGCTTCCCGGACTTCGACGAGGTGCTCGCGCCTGAGGACGTCGCCGGGATCGTCTTCGAGGCCATCGCCGAGCGCCGTTTCTGGATCGTCACGCATACGGAGCAGTACGCGTCAGCGATCCGGGCACGGGCCGAGGGCATCCTCGCGTCCGTCAACCCCGACGACGCGAGCGTCGACCCGAACTTCACCCGCGCGAGCGGACGCCTGCCGCGCTGAGTCGGCGCGGCCGCGCCAAGGGCGGCGAGCAGCTACTTGAACCGTTGGTGGCGACTCACCATCACTGAGGCGCGGAGCAGGAACCGCCGGCTTCGAAGCGCGACCGCGCTGCCCGTGCGCTCAGCCGGCCCTCAGCCGCCGGGAGCGCGCCCGCTCGCGCGCGAAAAGTTGGGGTCGACCGAGTGGTCGTCGGGGTTGACACCCGCGATTGCGCCCTCGGTGCGGGCACGCATCGCCGCGGCATACTGCTCGCGGTGGGTGAGGATCCAGAAGCGCCGCTCGGCGATCGCCGCGAAGGTCAGCTCCGCGACCGCCGGCGGCGCGAGCACGCCGTCGAGCTCGGGATAGGACCCCTCGCGGACCGGCGGCGCCGGTCCAAGGCGCGTCGGCCAGTGCTTGGCCGACTGGATGATGTTTGTCGCGACGGCGCCGGGGCACAGCACTGAGACGCCGACGTTCGATCCGCTGCCCTCGAGCTCGCGGTAGAGGGTCTCGCTGAGTGCGGTGACCGCGTGCTTTGCCGCGTTGTAGCTGGTCGCCATCGGCACTGTCACGAGCCCGTCGACCGAGGACGTGTTGACGATGTGGCCGCTGTCGCGTTCAACCATGCCGGGCAGGAACGCCTGCATCCCGTAGACGACCCCCCAGAGGTTCACCCCGACCGTGAAGTCCCACTGCTCGGGGGACATCTCAAGGAACGGTGCGGCGATGAAGACGCCGGCGTTGTTGACGAGCAGCCAGGTCGGGCCGACTTCGGCCGCGACGCGCTCGGCGAGCGCCACGACCGCCGCGCGGTCGGAGACGTCGATCGCGTGAGCGTGCACGCGGCCGGCGGCGCCCTCCTCGAGCGCCTCTCGAGCGTCGGCGAGGGCCGCTTCGTCGATGTCCGCGAGCACGACGGTCATGCCCTCGTCAATCGCGCGCTCGGCAAGCGCCAAGCCGATACCGCTCGCGCCGCCCGTGATGACGGCGATCCTTCCACCGAGACCAGCCACCCCAGTATCGTAGTTCTTTTCATTACTCATTTCTGATCAAGTCTGGGGAGGCGGGGGTGTGGGCGAGCGTGTCTGGCTGATCACGGGAGCCGGCCGCGGGCTCGGCCAGTCATTCGCGGAGGCGGCGCTCGCCCGTGGCGACGCGGTCGTCGCGACGGCGCGCAGTGCGTCGCAACTGGACAGGCTGGCTGGCGAGCGGCTGCTCGCCCTCGATCTCGACGTGACCGAACGCGCGGCCGCGCAGCGCGTCGTCGAGCGTGCCGTCGCGCGCTTCGGACGCCTCGACATCGCCGTCAACAACGCCGGCTATGCGATCCACGCGGCGGTCGAGGAGCTGACGGAGGAGGAGATCCGCGCCCAGCTCGAGACGAACTTCTTCGGGGCGCTGTGGGTGACGCAGGCGGCGATGGCGGTGATGCGACGCCAGGGTTGGGGGCACATCGTCAACGTGTCCTCGACGGCGGGGGTAGTCGGCTTTCCACTAGTCGGCGCCTACAGCGCGAGTAAGTTTGCCCTCGAGGGAATGACCGAATGTCTGGCGCTCGAGGCCGCGCCATTCGGCGTCCACGTTTCGATCCTCGAGCCAAGCGACTTCCGCACAGGCTTCCGCGAGGCCTGTCGTAAGCGCGCGGCGCCGATTGCCGACTACGAGGCGGCCTTTGCTGACAACCTCGACGCGCTCTCGGCCCGCCACGCGGGGGCCGAAGCCGGCGATCCTCGCCGCGCTGCAGCCGCGCTGCTCGACCTCGTCGATCAGCCGGCGCCGCCGCTGCGGCTCGCCCTCGGCAACGCGGCGCACGAGCGGCTGACCGCCCATCACCGCGCCGTGCTGCGAGAGTGGGAGGAAGCGGAGGCGGTGGCGCGCGGCGCCGACGGCTGAGCGCCGCCGCACTGGAGCCCAACTGGCACGATGACCGTATCAGACACCATATATGATCCTCGTTGTCGCTTCGCACAACGCATCACCGCCACATGAACGCTCTGCCGATCCAAGCCACTTCCACCGGACCGCTTCGCGTAGAGCTTCAGCGCCACTACATCGACGGTCAGTTTCGCGACAGCGCCGCCGGCGGCGCCTTCGAGACGCTGAATCCGACGACCAACGAGGTGCTCGGGCTAGTCGCCGATGGGCAGGCGGCCGACATCGACGCGGCGGTCGCGGCGGCGCGCCGCGCGTTCGACGATGGACCTTGGCCGCGCATGAAGGCGACGGCCCGCGCGGCGGCGCTGCGTCGCATCGCCGGATTGATGCGCGAACACGCCGAGGAGTTCATCGAGCAGGAGGTGCTCGACATTGGCATGCCGATCGCGCAGATGGGCGGCCTGGCGGCGCGGGCGGCCCAGAACTTCGACTACTACGCGGGCGTCATCTCCGAGCTGCACGGCCGCTCCTTCCAGGTCGGTGACGAGTTCATCAACTACACACTCCACAAGCCGGTTGGCGTGGCAGGGCTGATCATGCCCTGGAACGCTCCGCTGATGCTGTCGACCTGGCGGATCGCCCCGGCGCTGGCGGCCGGCAACACGATCGTCCTCAAGCCGGCCGAATGGTCGCCGCTCACGGCGACCCTGCTCGCGCGCGTGCTCGAGGAGGCCGAACTGCCCCGCGGTGTCTTCAACGTCGTGCAAGGCTTTGGCGAGACTGCGGGCGCCGCGCTATCCGCGCATCCCGGCGTCCAACTGATCGTCTTCACCGGCGAGACCGCGACGGGCCGCCTGGTCGCGGCCGCGGGCGCGCCGACACTCAAGCGGCTGTCGCTTGAGATGGGCGGGAAGTCACCGGTCGTTGTCTTCGAGGACGCCGACCCCGAGCTCGCGGTCGACGCAGCTCTGGCGCAGATCTTCACGCTCAACGGGCAGCGCTGCACAGCCGGGTCGCGGCTGCTGGTCGCTCGCCCGCTCTACGACCGCGTTGTCGAGGAGATCGTCGCGCGGGCGGCCAACATCCGGGTCGGTGACCCCTTCGATCGCCACACCGAGCTCGGGCCGCTGATCCACCCCGAGCACCACGAGCGCGTGAGCGGCTACATCCAGTCTGCCCGCGACGAGGGCGCGACGGTGCTCGTCGGCGGCGAGCGGCCGGCCGGCCTCCCGGACGGGAACTTCCTGGCGGCGACCGTGATCGGCGGCGTCGAGGAGACAATGACGGTCTTCAAAGAGGAGATCTTCGGTCCGGTGCTCGTCGCCACGCCCTTCGATGACGAGGAGCAGGCGGTGCGGCTCGCCAACGCGACGCCCTATGGGCTGGCCGCCTACGTGTGGACCAACGACATCAAGCGTGCCCACCGCGTCGCGGCGGCGATCGACACCGGCATGTGCTGGATCAACTCGCAGAACGTGCGCGACCTGCGCACGCCCTTCGGCGGAACGAAGCAATCCGGGATCGGGCGCGAAGGCGGCGACTATGCGTTCGAGTTCTACTGCGACACCGAGATCGTCCATGTCGCGCTCGGCACCCATGCGATCCCGCGCTTTGGGGTCGGTGAGGAGAGCGAGGCGTGAGCTCGGCGATGGACCGCCTGCTTGCCGTCGGCAGCGCGACGCCGCCGTTCGACATCATGCGCGCCGCCTACGTCGAGCTGCATGTCAGCGACCTCGCCGCCTCGGAGCGCTTCTACGTTGATCTGCTCGGCCTCGCCGTCAGCGCCCGCACTGACGACGCGCTCTACCTGCGCGGCTGGGAGGAGCGCGTCCACCACTCGCTCGTGCTGCGCCGCGCGGCGACGCCGGCGTGCGCCCGGCTCGCGTTCCGCGTGCGCGCCGATCGCGACCTCGACCTGCTCGGCGAGGAGTTCACGCGGCGCCGCTGCGTCGTGCGCGAGGTCGACGGCGAACTCGCGGGCATGGGCCGCGCGCTGCGCGTTTGGGACCCGTTCGGCTTCCCGCTCGAGTTCTTCCACGAAATAGAGGTGTTCGAGACGCAATTGCAACGTTTCGACCTACAGCGCGGCGCGCCGATCATGCGTATGGACCATTTCAACATCCACTCGCCGAACTGCGAGGAGACTTTCGCGCTGTGGCTCCAGCTGGGCTTTCGCGCGACGGAGTACATCGCCACCGACGACGGTGCCGACGAGCGCATCACCGGCGGCTGGCTGGCGCGCAAGCAGACGGTCCACGACATCGCCCTGACCGCCGGGGCCGGACCGCGGCTGCATCACGTTGGCCTGTTCGTCGCCGACCAGATCGGCGTGCTGCGCGCCTGCGATCAGCTCGCCGCCCACCACGAGTCGCAGTGCATTGAGCGCGGCCCGGGCCGCCACGGCGTCTCGAACGCCTTCTTTGTCTACCTGCGCGATCCGGACGGGCACCGCATCGAGCTCTACGCCTGCGACTACTACACCGGCGACCCCGACCACAGGCCGCTGCGCTGGTCGGTCAACGATCCCCGCTGCCGGTCGTTCTACGGCGTGCGCGCTCCGGACAGCTGGTACGAGGAGTCGACGCCCGTGCTCGGTCCTGATGGCCTGCCGGCGCCGATCGTCGAGTCGAGCGTGGACGAGCGTCGCGCCTGGAGCGAGGTGATGGCATGAGCGAGGCCACCGTCCCGATCCGCCTGTACTTCTTCCAGTGCGGCTCGACGCACGTGCCGCTGCGGAACGTCAACCTGGGCGAGGGCGCCGGCGGCGAGATGGTCACCACACCGACACCGTGGTACCTGGTCACTCATCCGCGCGGCGACACCGTCATCGACGGCGGCAACGCCCCCGAGGTGGCGGTCGACTACCGCAAGCACTGGGGCAAGATCACCGAGGTCTCGACGCCGGTGATGAAACCGCAGGAGGCGATCCTGCCGACGCTCTTGCGGACGGGCTTCGACCCCGCGCGGGTGCGCTGGATCGTCCAGACCCACCTCCATCTGGACCACACCGGTGCGCTAGCCGTCATCGAGCGTTTCCCCAACGCCGAAGTCCTCGTCTCGCGCACCGAGCACGCCTGGGCTCACGCGCCGGCACCCTACGCCGCACTCGGCTACGTCAAGGCCGACTACGACAAGCCGGGGGTGCCGTGGGTGCTGCTCGAGGACTCCGAGGACGGCTACGACCTCTACGGCGACGGTTCGCTGCGGCTCTGGTGGACGCCCGGCCACACGCCGGGGCACGCGTCGATCGAGGTCAACTTCCCGAG
>DATGHN010000181.1:0-6194 GCA_035308005.1 Solirubrobacteraceae bacterium | reverse complement strand
TCAGTTCAAGCCCGGAACCCCCTCGCAGGTGCTCCCCGCAGCGCTCAGCACCGGCCAGACGCTGTCGGTTCCGGTCACGTTCGCGCCAAGCGCAGTCGGAACGATCGGCGGCGAGATCAACGTCACCCTCAGCGACGGCACGACAATTCCGTTCTCACTCGCGGGCACGGGGCAGGCTGCCACGGGCCTACTGACAGTGAACCAGTCGCTCGTGTCGCTCGGCGGCACCACGGTCGGCAGCGAGCTCTCGGGCAGCGCCACGTTCAGCAACGCTGGCGCGACGCCTGTGACGATCACCGCCATCCATCCCCCGAATCCGCCGTTCAGCGCGAGCGGCTTGCCCAGCGTCGACGAGTCGATCCCGCCCGGAGGGTCTGTGACCGTCACCCTCGCGTTCGATCCGACCTCCACCGGAGTCTTCAACAGCACACTCGAGATCGACAGCAGCGGCGGCAACGCGATCCTCGGCGTATCCGGAAGCGCGGGCGCTCCAGGCCACCTGCAGATCACGAGCGAGAGCAACGACTTCGGGTCGGTGGCCGTGGGCACCACGGCGACGAAGAGCTTCACGATCACCAACACCGGCGGCACGACCGTCACGATCTCGAAATCAAAGCCTCCCTTCGGCGGCGAGTTCGCCGCGCAGACTCGGCTCGATGAGGGCACGACGATCGCGCCCGGCGCGAGCGTGTCAGAGGTGGTGAGCTTCACACCGACTGCGCCTGGAAGCGCTGGCGATGCGTGGGTCATCAACAGCAACGACGACACGGGGTTGCAGCAGGTCGAATTCACCGGCACGGGCGTCCTGTCACTCGGCGCGCTCCCCACGCCCACGCCGATCTTCCCCGGGATCACCGCGCCTTCGCCCGCGCTCGTGCTGCGGCTCCCAGAACTGTCTCCGCACAGCCTCACGCGCGCCACGATCGGCGATGCTCGCTTCAGCTTCACCTCGAACGCCGCCTTCGCCGTCAAGTTCACGCTCGCGCGCGTCGAAGCCGGACGGCTTGTCGGCAGCCACTGCTCACGCGTAACGCAGCGCGACCGCCACCGCGCCGAGTGCACCAGGTACGTGACCGTCGCCTCCTTCATCTACGACGGTCACGCCGGCGTCAATCGATTCCTTCTGAGCGCGCACTTCAAGCTCGCCAAACTGGCGTCCGGCACCTACCGGCTCACCGCCGGGACGGTTCCGCCCCTGAACGCATCGACGCCGATCAGCGTCCAGTTCCGTATCGGCGCCGGAACGCGCAAGGCCCGCCGCCAATACTGAGCGTCGCTACGTCTGCCCACGTCGGCTGTTCGTCGCCCGGTCGGTCACCGCCACGGAACGAAACGCCGTCGGCGGAGAAGGTCCGGTGGGAGCGTCGCGAACAGGAGGACGACAAGCGCGAGCCCGGCGACGTACGGAGCGAGGGCCTCCTGACCAAACACGCGTAGTGCGGTGCCGGTGCGCCCGGTACCAACGACATCGCGCAGATATGACGTGGCGGCCTGAGCCTCGTTCTCCTCGAAGGAGCGCCCGCCGAGCGCGCTCGCGAGCTCGGCGAGGAGCACACGGCCGGTGGGATCGGGGCGGTAGGCCGGTTCAGGTCGTCCGTTTGAATCGAACACCGCCTCGCTCTGATTCCAGAAGCGGATCGTCACGAAGCGGTAGCCCTCACGGACGCCGAGCTGACTGGCGACCGCATTCGGGTCAAATGGGTTGCTCTCGCCGTCGGTCAGCAAAACGATCACTCGGCGCGTGACGCCCGACTCGAAGTAGTTGCCGGTCGCGATGCTGTCGAGGGCTGCATAGCTTGTCGCGCGCAGCGTCTGCGCGCTCGGCGGCGGATCCTCGATGGTGACCGCCCGCCGCGCCACCGCGTCGAATCCGGCGACATCGACAACCGGAAGCAGATCGGGCAGGACACGGTCGGTGAACGTGGCCACGCCCGCGGGCACCTCGGGAATCGCCGCGCGCAGCTGCACCGCCGCCGTGATGGCTCGAGCCAGGCGCGTTGGCGAGGTCGGGGTCCGCGAGGCCGCCATCGACCGCGAGGTGTCGAGCACAAAGAGGGCCGCGACGTCGGTTCGCTCGCGCACGTGGGATTCGTCGGTAAGCGCCGGCTGGGCCGCCGCCAGCCCGAGCAGCGCAACGGCTGCTACCACCGCGGCGCTGCGCGCTCCGAGCGACCAGCGGCGCGGTGGGTCGAGACCGAGCCGACGCGCGACGGCGGCGACGCGCGTGCGCCCGTGGGCCGCGGCGCCGAGCGGGAGTAGCAGCACCAACGCCGCAAGCGCTCCGAGCGGCGTCAGGAGAGTCATCAGAAACCGCTGCCGGGCACACCGCCCGACGCGCCCTCCCCGGTCCGGCCGAACCCGTTGGCAAGCCTCTTCCCGCGCCTTTGCACGTTCGGCGCGCTGAGGCGCAGCAGCAGTTCGAGGTCGAACTTCGCCGCGGTGTCGCCGGGCTCGACGCGGACAGCGTCAGCAAAGTCGGAGATAGCCGTGTCGGTCGGTGAGACCCCGCCCCCGGCCGTGGCTTCCGCAAAGGTCAGGATCCCGAGCAGCGTCCGAGCCTGCGCGGCGATCTGCGGATTAGCCGAGCTCGCTGGACCGTTCAAAGCGGCGATCGCGACGAGGCGCTCGGCCGGAGCCGGGAACGCATTGCCCAGCTGCTGCTGAAGGGTCTCCGCTTCGAGATACTCCCGCAGCCCCTGACGTGCCGCGACGTCGCCGGTGGTTCCCAGCAGCGCTTTTGAGAGACCGCCGAGATTCGTTGCCGGGATCCATCGCGCGCGCTCCGGGAAGATCGCGTAGGTGGCGTCGCCGCTCTCCAATGCGACCGGCCACGCGCGTACGTCGGCGGCCAACAGGGCCGCGACGACGGCGGCGGCGGCGAGGACCGTGATCGCGGTGAGCCGCAGCGCCGTCACTGCGACCGCCTCCAGCCCAGGCGCGGCGCCCAGGCCTCGCGCGCCGCGAGCACGGCGGCGACCACCAGGGCGAGCGCGACGAGCGTCCACGGAAACGGCGTCAGCTCCTGGCGGGTGGCCTGCGCCGGCGTGGGTGCCTCGACGATCGGCGCGCCGCGCCCGAAGACGCTTCGAAAGTAGGCAACGTTGGCCGGGGATGGGCTGAGGCCGACGATCCGGATTGGCACCCGGTCACGCTGGGCGAGCGTCCCTACCGCGGAGAGTGCGCCCAGATTGTTGGGATCGTCGTCGAGATCGCTTACGAGCATCACCGCGGCGCGCGGCCGCTGGGCCACCGCGATGCCGATCGCCATGTCCATGCCCGCGGCAATGTTCGTGCCGCCCGTGAACGTGCTTCCCCAGGGGTTCAACGGAAAGAGGCCGGGCTCGCTTTGGCGCGCCACCGTGAAGTAGCGCACGAGCGGCACGAGATCGGACGCGGGCGTGCCCGACGGGAGCGCCTCGTAGGCGTCGTCGGAGAAAACGACGAGGCCCACGCGGTCGCCGCTTCGCGACAGCACCCGCAGCGTGCCGCCGATGCGCGAGAAGCTGTCGGAGGAGATGCTCGCAGAGAGGTCGAGCACGATCACGACGTTGGCCTTGGGCGGCAGCAGCACGAGCGTCTGCGAGTGCGGGAAACGCGAGGCGAGCAGGAGCCCCAGCGCCGCCACGGCCGCGCCGGCCGCGAGCGCGGTAAGTACCACCCGGGTCGCGGCGGCGTGGGGACGAAAGACGCGTGCGTCGGCGAGCGGGATGCCCGAGCTCACCCTGCACTCTCCCGCTCGAGATCGCTGACGAGCTTCTCGAGCTCGTCGGGCTCAGGGACAGACTTTGACCAAGCAAGACGGCGCACCGCGCTCGAGCGGTCATCTCGCCCCAGCGCCCGCCCGAGCAACGCGAGCGCACGCCGACGATCGGGAACGGGTCGGAGCTCGGCTTCACGCGTAAGACGGAGCGCCCGCTCGAGCGCGCTGGGCGCGCGGCGGCGTCGCTCGATTCGCAGATGCGCCTCCCAGCCGGCGAACCCAACCGCACCGAGAGCGCAGAGCACGGCGAGCACGTCGAGCAGCGCGCCGAGCGTCGCGGGGGCGATCCGGTAGGTAGCCGCGGGAGGCACCGTGCCGGCCTCAAGCGCCAGCGGGCGGGCCGCGAGATCCGACGCGGTCACCCGACCGCGTATCGACACGGTCGGCCAGGCGGCGGAGGCGCGCGCGGTCCGTCCGTCACGCGCCAGGACCGACACGTGGACGAGCGGCAGGCCGACGCGCGCCACGCCGCTGCGAGCGACGCACGGAGCCGACAGGCAGGAGACAGGCACGACGACGGTCACGAGCTCGACGCTGCCCTGGGTCGAGGTTGAGGTCTGCGCGGCGCCGAGCTGCGTGAGCGGCGCGAGATCGTCGGCGAGCCGCATCGTCTGCGGTCGTACGCGCCGGGTGTCAAGCGCGACGCTCACGCGGGCGAGGATGCGATCGCCGAACTGGGCTACCGGGGGCGCGAAGCTGGCAGCGACCTCGACCGGCGCGCTCGGCGCGAGCGCGGGGGCCGAGCCTGAGCTTCCGAGGGCCAAAAGCGCCGCTACGGCGCCCGCCAACACGAGCACGCAGACGCCGGCGATCCGCGCCGCCGTCGAGCCGGCGAGGCGCCTCAACGCCCCCACCCCCTGCCCCTGCTCTGCTCAGCCCAGGCGAGGAACGCCGCATCGACGCCGTCCGGCTCGCTTGTCCCGAGCACGACGGGCTGCACTCCAAGCGCCCCGAAGTCGACGAGCAGATTTGCGAGCCGCTGCTCGTTAGCCTCGCGGCGCCTCGCTGCCTGGCGGCGGCTCATCCGGACCAGGGCGACGGCGCCGCTTCGCGGCTCGGCGATCGGAACACCGATACCGGCCACGGCCGGGAAGCTCTGTTCCCAGACCGGATCCTGGATCACTACGGGCACGACGTCCCACCCGTACCCGACTGCGCGTAGCCAGGGCTCGGTCTGCAGAGGGCTGAGGAAGTCGGAGAGAACGAAGACGAAGCTGCCCGGCGGCAGTTCACGGCGCCGCGCTGCCAGGAACTCGAACGACCGCTCGAGTGCGTCGGGCGGTGCCAAAAAGGGGGTGTCGACGCCTTCGCGTTCGGCGATCAGCCCGCGGCGATCGCGCCGGCCAGGAGGGATCCACCATGCCTCACCGTCCCCGAAATCGAGCGCGGCCGTGTCCGCGCGCGCGGCCGCGGCACTGGCGGCGATCGCGTCCACCGCCTCGCGCAGCGCGACGTGCTTTCGGAGCCACGGCAGCGGCGCGGGATACAGGCTCATCTCCGGTCTGCGGTCGACGACGATCACCACGCGCGGCGCCTCGTCCGACGCCTGCTCGCGAACGACGAACACGTCACGGCCACTTGCCGTCGCGAGCCGCGCCGAGGCCTGCCAATCGATCTTCGAGACCGCATCACCGGGCTGGTAGAGGCGATGGCCGATGATGTTGCTGCCGTGGCCGCGGCGACGGCCCGGCACGTCGCCGAGCGGCAGCCCGTTCAATTGCCGCCGCGGCACGAGCGGAAACGTACGCCGCCCGCCTGCGACCGAGTTCACGGCTCCCAGGCCGGGGCCGGCGGCGGCGCTAGCTCCAAGCAGCGGTCGCGGATCTGTTCGAGCGCCTCATCACGGCCGAGCGCCCGAGTCTCTGCGAGGTAGGAGGAGGTCAGCAGCAGGCGGTGGCCGAGCACCGGCAGGAACAGGCGTTCGATGTCCTCGGGCACCACGTAGCCGCGACCCTCAAGCAGCGCTCGGGCCCGCGCGGTGCGCTCGAGCGTCAGGCTCCCGCGTACCGATGTCCCGATCGCAACTCCTTCGACCTCGCGCGTCGCGCGGGCGAGTTGCACCATCCAGCGCAGCACGAGCTCATCGACGTACACGTCCTCAACCGCGCGCTGGAGCGCATCGAGCTCGTCGGCGCCGACCACCGGCTGCAGGCGCTCGATCGGATGTCCATGCCGCTGCGCCACGACGATCGAGACCTCCTCGTCCTCGCGCGGGTAACCGAGCCGCACTCGCACCGCAAAGCGATCGAGCTGCGCCTCGGGCAGCGGGAACGTGCCCTCGTGGTCGATCGGGTTCTCGGAGGCGATCACGAGGAAGAGCGAGGGCAGCTCGCGTGTCGCTCCGTCGACGGTCACCTGGCGCTCGCCCATCGCCTCGAGCAACGCGGACTGAGTGCGCGGCATCGCGCGATTGATCTCGTCGACAAGCACGACG